>NZ_JBQHSE010000007.1:0-116581 GCF_052066395.1 Bariatricus sp. HCP28S3_A4
GCGATATTTCACAACCATAATCAAATGATAATATAACAAAAATACTGAATGTGCATTATTATCCAAATCCATATTATAATCAATCCTTTCTTTTATTCGACTGATTATATTGTACCACATCCGGCACATTAGAACAAGTGTTCTCTCGTATTTTTTTGCAATTCATCTCGCCACCTAAAGAGGTGGGAGAATTCTTGCTATATCTTGTTAAATTTGAGGACCTTATTGAACCGGAGCCTCATATCCAGCGAAATTCCTCCCAGAGTCGGCTCCACACCTCTTGTCACACTGCTGCCCCCGCCATATACACTCAGTGGGATCTTGTGTTCTGTACAGTATGCCACGATCTGTTCCACCTGCTCAGTCGTATCCGGATAAACAACTGCATCGGGCAGCGAATCGATCTGATGTCTTCTGAGACGGATTGCATCGTATCCGGTCTTTCCATAAGCAACTGCCAGTCTCGGGTAGTCCTCTGTCGTGACATACTTTTCCCCAACAATCTTCTTCAGTGCTTCAATATGCTCCGTAGCAAGGCGGGACGGCTGATCAAGTACGACCTTCTCCATACCGATACTGCCATCGTACTGCTGGAAATCCGCATCCGTCATTTTAAATTTTTCTTTCATCATTTTGTACAGCGACTCTTTCGGATATTTCACAAAATCCGGATCGCCCCAACGGAAAATGGAACCATAACTGTCTTTCGGCGCAGCCTCTTTTACCCATTTGGGTTCAAATCCTTTATATGGTTTACTCATGTTACACTTCTCCTTTCATCAGGTCACTCGTTATCACGACATCGACGCCCAGCCCCAGTACATTTTCAATCACGATATCCCCCGTACCGAGCGGCTCTGTCACCTGCACTTTACTGATTTCCTTCATCACATCAAATATTCTTTCTTTTGGAATCTCCGCAGAGACTTTCACCGGCACGACCGGAACATTTTCGGAGGTTTGAGATTGCGGAACCTTTTTTCATACAGAATTTTGTCTCCTGAAAGGCTGGTAAATACCGCTTCCTCCATCTCTGCTCTGCTTCGGAAATAAAGAACGATCTTTTCCGTTCCAGCGCTCTTTTCGATCCTCTGTGGTACAACATACTGCAGGGAATCTCCCGCCTCCAGTTCTAAGTATTCCCGTTTTTTCTTTTCATAGACGGCAGCTGCCTTTCCCGCAGCGATCCCGCTCTCTGTCACATAATCCACAAGATCATTGACATGGAGCGCATTTCCACAGCAGAATATTCCTTCTTTTTCAGTCATAAAATGCTCATCACAAACCGGCCCTTTCGTATGCATATCCATTGGTATTCCCAGTGAACCTGCAATTTCATTCTCCGGTATCAGCCCCACAGAAAGGATCAGCGTATCACACTCCACAATTTCTTCTGTTCCTGCAATCGGTTCCATCTTATCATTGACTTTAGAGATCTCCACGGCAGTCAGACGACTGTCTCCGAATACACGGGTCACCGTACTGGACAAATGAAGCGGAATTCCATAGTCTTCCAGGCATTGGACAATATTGCGGGTAAGACCTGATAGGGTTGGCTTTGCCTCATACACACCAATCACTTCCGCTCCCTCCAGAGTAAGACGGCGCGCCATGATAAGTCCGATGTCCCCGCTACCCAGAATCACACAGCGCTTTGCCGGCATCTGCTCCAAAAGATTCACAAAATGCTGTGCCGTCCCCGCTGTAAAGATTCCAGACGGTCTTGTTCCATGGATCCAGACCTGTTTTGCCGTCCTCTCTCTGCAGCCAGTCGCCAGAATGATCGTTCTGGTATGGCAGCTCACAACGCCATTTTTGTTAACATAGGTTATTTTCTTTGCTTCTGCTTTCTCTTCCATCCGCGTCACAAAAGTCTGAAGTTCACACTCAATCTTAAGCTCATGAAATTCTCTTATAAAACGCTCCACATATTCCGGTCCGGAGAGTCGTTCACCAAAATGCAGCAATCCGAAACCGTCATGAATACACTGCTTCAAAATACCACCAAGCCGCTCTTCCCGCTCGATCAAAAGTACTTCAGCGCCTTCTTTATGGGCTGAGTTTCTTCAGACTATCTTGCATGGGCCGCTCTTTTGATGTCCGACGGACTTCTTATGCAGAAAATGCTGGGAAATACCCAGCTTTCCACGGATGCGTTCATCCGTCAGACTGAGGAATATTTGAAACAACTTCTGTAATCATACTGTTCTTTTTATTCATTGATTTTCTCAGAAAATACCCAGATCACTCGAAACGTCTGTCTTATCCAAAAAACGGCACAGCCCTAAGGCCATGCCGTTTTTTTTATCCTTTATTTATCCTAGTATACCGAATAATAAGTAACTGACACCTTGACTTGTCTGATTGTTTCATCTGCAGTGTTGTCGTCAATCGACGTAGTCACCGCTACGCCTCATTCCTCCTTGCATATGAAACAATCATCCTGCGTCAATGTATCAGAAACTTATTTTTCGGTGTCCTAGTCTTCTCCGTACAGAGTAACCAGTTTCTTCAGATATTCATATCTTGCTTTTGCTTCAGCTTCATTCTTAGCGAACATTACTTCTGCTTTTTCAGGATTGAATCTTGCTAATGCGTTGTAACGAACTTCTCCGTTCAGGAAGTCTTTGTATCCTTCCATCTTAGGCTCCTTGCTGTCAAGAGTGAACTTAGCGCCTTCTGCAGCCGGATTGTAACGGAAGTTGTTCCAGTATCCGCATTCTACTGCTAAAGCTTCTTCTGTCTGAGCTTTGCTCATACCTTTCTTGATACCATGGTTGATACATGGAGCGTAAGCAATAATCAGAGACGGTCCCGGATATGCTTCTGCTTCAGAGATCGCTTTTACAGTCTGGTTGAAGTCAGCACCCATAGCGATCTGTGCAACGTATACATAGCCGTAGCTCATTGCGATAGAAGCAAGGTCTTTCTTCTTAACTTCTTTTCCGCCTGCTGCGAACTGAGCGATTGCACCGGTCTTGGTAGCCTTAGAAGACTGTCCGCCTGTGTTAGAGTAAACTTCTGTATCGAATACCATGATGTTGATGTCTTTTCCACTTGCAAGAACATGGTCAACACCGCCGAATCCGATATCGTAAGCCCATCCGTCACCACCGAAGATCCACTGCGATTTCTTAGCAAGGAAATCCTTATTATTAACGATATCTTTGCATAATTCACAATCGCATCCTTCTAATGCTGCAACTAATTTATCTGTAGCTGTTCCGTTTGTAACTCCGCATGAGTAGGTATCTAACCATTCCTGGCAAGCAGCTTTTGCTTCTTCACTGCATCCTTCTGATGCTGCGACAGCTTCAACTTTCGCTTTCAGGCCTTCTCTTAATGCTTTCTGAGCTAATAACATACCGTAACCAAACTCAGCAGCGTCCTCGAACAATGAGTTAGACCATGCAGGTCCCTGTCCCTTAGAGTTTACTGTGTATGGTGTAGACGGTGAAGAGTTACCCCAGATGGAAGAACATCCTGTTGCGTTAGCGATGTACATTCTGTCACCGAATAACTGTGTAACTAATTTAGCGTATGGTGTCTCACCACATCCTGCACAAGCTCCTGAGAATTCAAGAAGCGGCTGTTTGAACTGAGAACCTTTAACGGTATTTTCTTTGAATTTAGCAACAACTTCCGGTTTCACTTCGATTTCTGTACCAAAGTCGAAGTATACCTGTTCGCCTGCGTTTGCTTCCATGTTTTCCATAACAAGAGCTTTTTCGCCCTTCTTTCCTGGACAAACGTTAGCACATGAGCCACATCCTGTACAGTCATATGCTGAAACAGTCATTGTGAACTTCAGTCCCGGCATACCGATCATATCGATTGTCTTGATTCCTTCCGGTGCTTTTGCAGCTTCTTCTTCTGTAAGTGCTACCGGACGGATTACAGCGTGCGGACATACATATGCACAACGGTTACACTGGATACAGTTTTCCGGTTTCCATACCGGGATATCTACTGCGATACCACGTTTCTCGTATGCTGCAGTACCGGACGGTGTAGAACCATCTACATATTCTGTGAATGCAGATACCGGCAGAGAGTAACCTTCCTGAGCGTTAACTTTAGCCTGAATATTCTTAACGAATGAAACAGCGTCTTCTCTTCCACCCTTAACTTCCGGTGTGAATAATCCCTCATCTGCGCAGTCTTTCCAGCTTTCCGGAACTTCTACTTCATGAACCTGTTTAGCACCTGCTTCGATTGCATCGTAGTTCATCTGAACGATCTTATCACCCTTCTTGCCGTAAGTAGCTTTTGCTGCTTTCTTCATCAGGTCGATTGCTTCTTCTTCCGGAATGATGTTAGCCAGTTTGAAGAATGCTGACTGAAGAACGGTGTTGATACGTCCGCCAAGTCCGATTTCTTTACCGATCTTGATTCCATCAATGGTGTAGAACTTGATTCCGTGGTTAGCGATGAATGCTTTCACCTGTCCCGGAAGATGCTTGTCAAGCTCTTCTGCATTCCATGGACAGTTCAGAAGGAATGTACCGCCGTCAACAAGTTCCTGAACCATGTTGTATTTATTTACATAAGACGGATTATGGCATGCAACAAAGTTTGCCTTATGAATCAGGTAAGTAGACTTAATCGGTTTCTTACCGAAACGAAGGTGAGACATTGTTACACCGCCTGATTTCTTTGAGTCATAATCAAAGTAAGCCTGTGCATACATATCCGTGTTGTCACCGATGATCTTGATGGAGTTCTTGTTGGCACCAACAGTTCCGTCAGCTCCAAGTCCCCAGAACTTACAGTTGATTGTTCCTTCCGGAGTAGTAACCAGAGGAGCACCAACTTCAAGAGAAAGTCCTGTCACATCATCAACGATACCAATTGTGAACAGTGATTTTGCTTCGTTCTCGAATACAGCTACGATCTGAGCCGGTGTTGTATCTTTAGAACCTAATCCGTAACGTCCGGAATTGATCTTAACGCCGTCGAATTTGCTTCCCTTTAATGCAGCAACAACATCAAGGTACAGAGGTTCTCCCTGAGCACCAGGTTCTTTTGTTCTGTCTAATACGTTGATGTATTTAACAGTATCCGGAATTGCATCGATCAGGGCCTGAGCGCAGAACGGTCTGTAAAGACGAACTTTAACAACACCGACTTTCTTGCCCTGAGCAAGTAAGTAATCAATTGTCTCGTCGATCGTATCACAAACAGATCCCATAGCTACGATCACGCTTTCAGCGTCTTCTGCTCCATGGTAGTTGAACAGTTTGTAATTTGTTCCGATCTTTTCATTTACTTTGTCCATGTATTCCTGTACGATTGCCGGCATAGCATCGTAGAACGGGTTACATGCTTCACGAGCCTGGAAGAAGATATCCGGGTTCTGAGCAGAACCTCTCTGGCAAGGATGATTTGGATTGAGAGCATGCTTACGGAAAGCATCAATTGCATCCTTATCTACCAGATCTTCCAGATCTTCGTAATCCCATGTCTCGATTTTCTGAATCTCATGAGAAGTACGGAATCCGTCGAAGAAGTTGATGAAAGGAATACGTCCTTTGATTGCTGCACAGTGAGCAACCGGTGTTAAGTCCATTACTTCCTGTACACTGGATTCACACAGCATAGCGCATCCTGTCTGACGGCATGCATATACGTCTGAGTGATCTCCGAAGATTGATAATGCATGGCTTGCGATAGCACGGGCAGATACGTTAAATACACCCGGAAGCTGCTCACCAGCGATCTTATATAAGTTAGGAATCATAAGAAGTAAGCCCTGAGAAGCTGTGTAAGTTGTTGTAAGCGCACCTGCTGACAGGGAACCGTGAACTGTTCCGGCTGCACCTGCTTCAGACTGCATTTCAGTTACCTGAACAGTCTGTCCAAAAATATTCTTTCTTCCTTGAGTAGCCCATTCATCTGTTGCCTCAGCCATTACGGATGAAGGGGTGATTGGGTAAATAGCAGCTACGTCTGTGTATGCATACGATGCATGAGCGGCTGCATGGTTACCATCCATGGTCTTCATTGCTCTTGCCATTTCTTGTTTCCTCCTTATTTATGCCAATTATTTAACATATATATTTATTATAGTCTGTTGATTTTCAAAAGTCCAGTAGTTATTCATCGAAGATTGTTCCTTTTCGGATACACCAACCGGACGTACTCTGTTTTATTTCCCGTGAAACATCTTCCTTGCATTTTTCGCATTTTTCTTAGCTTCCTTTTCGCGCATTCTCCGCAGTCTCGTTTTATCATCCTGCTGTCTGTTGTAAACAATCAGAATCAACGCCGCCACCGCAAGGAGCCCGGATAGAATCTGTGACACCGGGAGTTCCAGTCCGGTAACAGTCAGTTGATCTGTGCGAATTCCCTCGATCCACATTCTGCCTATCCCGTATCCGAACAGATATACCAGGAATAATTCGCCTTCAAACTTCCTGTATGAATAATAGAAAAAAATCACAATCAGAACCAAAAGGCACCAGAAAGACTCGTAAAGGAACGTCGGATGTGCCTGAATGAATCGGACCTCATCAATCACTTCAATGTGATTTCTCATGCGGTCTGTCACATCGGCAACTCTAACCGAATCGATCGGTAACATCATCGCAAATAACCCATCCGTATATTCTCCGAACGCTTCACGGTTAAAGAAATTTCCCCAGCGCCCCAACATTTGACCAACCAGAAGGCCTACACAGACTGTGTCCAGCATCTCGGGTGCCGACAGTTTTTTGATCCAGGCAAATATAAAAACCGTAATGAGCGCTGCAATCAGTCCTCCGTAAAAGGCAAGGCCGCCCTGACGGATATTAAAAATACTCAGCGGATGATCCTTATACAGTTCCCACGAGAAAACCACATAAAATAACCTCGCTCCGATGATTCCGAATATCACTGCAAATACCGCAAGATCAAGATAATCCTCCGGATTCTGTCCTGTATACCTCGCAATCAGAACAGTAATGATCGTCCCTAAAAGTATTGCGAATGCAATAATAATTCCATAATATGCAATATCAAATCCAAAAACCGAAACTGCTCTGCCCACATGTTTCAGTTCAATCCCCAAATGTGGAAAGATGATTGCTTCTGACATATTCTCTCCTGCTTTCTTTCGTTAATCTACCCCTGATGTTCCAGACTTTCCAATAAGTTATACATTAAAGCGGAACAGAATGATATCCCCATCCTGAACCACATATTCCTTGCCTTCCAGTCTGACAAGTCCCTTTTCCTTCGCCGCATTGTACGTACCACAAGCCATCAGATCATCATAGGAGACAATCTCCGCGCGGATGAATCCACGTTCAAAGTCCGAATGGATCTTCCCTGCCGCCTGAGGTGCCTTTGTTCCTTTTTTGATCGTCCAAGCACGAACTTCCGGCTCTCCCGCAGTCAGATAGCTGATCAGACCAAGGAGACTGTAACTTGCCTTGATCAGTTTCTCCAGCCCGGATTCCTCAAGTCCCAGATCTTCCAGAAACATCTTCTTTTCATCCTCTTCCAGTTCTGCGATCTCCTGCTCGATCTGCGCACAAACCACAAACACTTCACAGTTTTCATTTGCCGCATATTCACGCACGCTCTGTACCCCTGCATTCGAAGCACCGTCATCCGCGAGATCATCCTCCTTCACATTTGCCGCAAAAATAACCGGTTTGTAAGTCAGGAGATTGTAGCTCTCCAGCCATGCCTGCTCGTCCTCATCCTGAACTCCGTCAAATGTCTTAGCAAGCTTTCCTTCCTCCAGATGCGCCTTGATCCGCTCCATAAGGGCAAGCTCCTTCGCGATCACCTTGTCATTTCTCGCAGCACGAACTGCTTTCGAAATTCTTCTTTCCAGTATTTCCAGATCCGAGAAAATCAATTCCAGATTGATCGTTTCGATATCCCGGAGCGGGTTAATGCTTCCGTCTACATGTACAATGTTGCTGTCCTCAAAACATCTCACAACATGAACAATCGCATCCACCTCACGGATATTGGCAAGGAACTGATTGCCAAGTCCCTCTCCTTTGGATGCACCTTTTACCAGGCCGGCGATGTCTACAAATTCAATCGCTGCCGGGATGATCTTCTTTGTGTGGTACATTTCCCCGAGGACGTTCAGGCGCTCGTCCGGAACGGTAACAACACCCACGTTCGGGTCAATCGTACAGAACGGATAGTTCGCAGACTCTGCACCGGCTTTGGTCAGTGAGTTAAAAAGTGTACTTTTTCCTACGTTTGGTAATCCAACAATGCCTAATTTCATAATTTTCTCCTTTGCAGGGACGTTTCTTTTGCCACGAGCAGCGCCCTTTGGCACGCTATTGTTTGCGTATTCCCCAAAATATTACTTAATTTGATAATAATCAAAAATATTTGACGTGTAAATGCTACCACAGAAATTAAAAAAACTCAATATTTTAGTCCTTACTTTCCCCTCTTTCCTAACATTTCCCACCTGAGAGCAATATTCCCGCCCTTTTCTGTATCTGCCTTTCAATCATACCCAACCGTTTCTAAGGTAAATTATATCGAGAATGCCGTTTGAACCGAAATTCCAATAATTGATACAATTTTTCACGATGTCTTGGAGTAAGCACAGCTTTTGCGCTCTCAAGAGAATCGTCATATACACAAGGCTGTAAGGTCGAAATATATGTTTCTAAGTTTTCATCACTCGCCCAGTCATCTTTCCACGCGAAATTAAACAGAGAATTCCCATAATCAAAAAGCGGTGCCGACGCAACGATTTGATTCGTATAATTATTGACCAAAACACCAAATTTCCAAACTGCCGTCATTCCACCTTTTGTTTTCAGATAACCAACAAGAATATACGATAATTCTTTGGATGTAAACAAATCACATGTAGAACATAAATTTCCTTTCCATTTCGATAAATTATATGAAAAGTTCCAGCGTCAATGGTAAAAATTCTCTTTTAGTTTCATCGGCCCACAAGATCCGATAATCTGGTTCACTACTTTCTGCATTTGCAGAAAACTTCAGCAAAACCGAATCAAAATGCTTTATACAATAAATCATTTCACTCCCTCCTGTCTTTTTAATATTATATTGTTTTCTTAACATTATACAAGATAACCCGTAAATCCATAATAAAATGAGCCTTGATTTCGTACTTATTATCATACGTCATCAAAGCTCAAAAGTCTAATTTTTTTCATCCTGTCTTCTGCAGGCTAGTTTATAGCCGGCATTTCAGATTCTTCCACATTATATCGAAGTTCATCGTATTTCACACGTTCCCTGGTAAATCCCTGTCCATTCACTTCATTGATCTGTGTGATCGTCAAAAATGCATTCGGATCGGTAGCACATACCATTTCTTTCAAAGCGAAAAGCTTATGACGTGGTATCACACACATCACCCCTTGCTGGTATTCACCGGCGCATCCGGTCTGAATCTGGAACAGTGTGACTCCTGCTTCAATTTCACGAAGAATTTTTTTCTGTATTTTTCTGTATTCTTTCGAAATAATCATGACCTGCATGGATGTTTTGCCGTTCGGAATCATTTTATTCATGACAATTGTTGTTAAAATGACGACCAGAATCGCATATAGTATCTGTTCCATATCACTAAATACAGCCTGCATCCCCAAAACGACGACATCAGCAAGATAAACCCCCGTTCCTACTGACAGCGAAGTCTTTTTATTAAGTATCATTCCAATAGCATCCGTTCCGCCGGTTGATCCTCCGACTCTTACTACAACCGCCATACTTAATCCAATCAGTATCCCTCCGTAGATTGCCGCCAGAAATATATTATCCGTTATATTCGTGATACCCGGAATTTTCTGAATCACTTCCAATAAAATCGGATAAATAATCACACTTAATATAGTTTTCCCTACAAAATCAGCACCGATGACAAACCATGCAACCAGAAGTATAAAAGAATTCACAAGGAAAACAACGATGGATGTCCTAACACCCCAGAAATGATTGAATGCAATTCCAACTCCGGTTGCTCCTCCCATCGGGATCCCTGAAGGAATAACAAATGCAACCACTCCCAATGCCAGGATAGCATTTCCCAATATAACACCAAATATATTGATGAGTTTTTTCTTATAGTCTTTCACATTCACATCCCCATTTCAAAAACGCTTCATAACCTTTCACTGCCTGATAAATATCAGATTTGCTGCTCACTTCATATGGTGCATGCATATTCAGCACTGCCACACCGGAATCGATGACATCCATGCCGTAGTTTGCCATAATATATGCGATTGTACCGCCGCCTCCGACATCCACCTTTCCAAGTTCCGCAAACTGATATGCCACACCGGCTTCCTCCATCATTCTACGGATTTCTCCCAGATACTCGGCATTTGCATCATTGGATCCGCTTTTGCCACGGCTTCCGGTAAATTTATTGAACGCAAGCCCTTTTGTAAGAAATGCTGCACTTCGTTTTTCAAATACGTCTGCAAATAACGGATCATATGCTGCGCTTACATCGGAAGAGAGCATTTTTGATCCTGCAAGTGCTCTTCTTACTTTCAGATCTGATTCCCCTTCTGTTAAGGCAATCAGCTCAGCTACCATATTTTCGAAAAATCGCGAGTGCATTCCTGTTGCTCCGACACTGCCAATCTCTTCTTTATCCACCAGCAGACAACACGCAGAACGACTGCTGTTTTTAACATTCAGCATAGCCATAACAGATGTAAATGCGCAAATGCGGTCATCCTGTCCATATGCAAGAATCATACTGCGATCCAAACCAAGATCTCTAGCCTTTCCCGCCGGTACAATTTCCAGTTCAGCCGATGCAAAATCTTCCTCGCTGATTCCATAAGATTTTTCAAGAATGCTCAAAACATTTGCTTTGACTGCTTCTTTTTCGGCTTCTTGCAGATTTTCATCTTTGTCGATGGGACAGTTTCCGATCAGAAGATCCAGTTTTTCCCCTTCGATGACTTCTCCGGCCTTTTTATCCATCTGCTGTGAAGCGAGATGTACCAGAAGGTCTGTAATGACAAAAACCGGCTCGTCTGCTTTTTCGCCGATGCTGATGTTTACACAATGTCCATCCTTCATTGCAACCACTCCGTGAAGTGCTAAAGGCTGTGTTACCCACTGGTATTTCTTAATACCCCCATAATAATGTGTGTCCAGATATGCAAATCCTTCATTTTCATAAACCGGATTCTGTTTTACGTCAATTCTGGGTGAATCAATGTGTGCCCCCAGAATGTTCATGCCCTCGGATATCGGATTTTCCCCCATCCGAAAGAGTGCAATGCATTTTTTCATACAGGTGACATAAATCTTTTCTCCTGCTCTTATTTCTCTTCTGCCTTCCAGATACTCTCCAAGCTCATGATATCCTGCTTCCTTGGCCAGTTCTGTTACCAAATCCACACATTCCCTCTCGGTTTTTGCTCTGTCCAGCCAGGATTTATATAATTCACAGGTATTATGAAGCTCATCGTTTTCTTTCTCATCATATGTCATCCAGATATTTTCTTTCTTCATCTTCTCATTTCTCCTCAAACCTTACTCCATCAATACTATGATCTTATCAAATTCGTCCGCTGCTTCTTCAATTCTCTCTCTATTTCCCAGCACGCAGGCTGTGCCCTCTTCGGCAAATCTTTCCAGTGCCTGATATCTGTTTTTCAGTTCTTCTTTTGATGCTTTTAACAATCCTTTTCTGATACCAGCCCTCGTCTGCGGCATTTCTTCACGCAAATACCAGGCATCCATTCGTTTCACCTGTGCATATGTCTTCGGAATCCGGTCATATCTTGCAACTGCCCCGATCTTATAATTCAGAAGTTCCTGTTCCTCTGTCTCTAATGTTTTCAACCAGTTTGAAGTATCGCGGAATGTTTCCATTGTTTTCTTCACATTTGGATCACGATAGGAACTCATCGTCCAGCTGCCATTTGGATTGATCGCCATACTGCAGCCATAAGCACCTCCTTCGGCACGAACTTTTGTCCATAAATAATCGAAACTTACGATTCTTCCGAGCAGATAAGTCTCACCACTATATTCTCCGTCCCCTCCAAATGCAGCATATGAAACTTCGGATGGAATGATAAATGCTTCTGATTTTCCGGGCAGCAATTCATCCTGATACCACACGCTATCACCTGATCTTAGGCTATTACATAATTCAGAATCATTCATCAGTCTGCGAAATTCTGCGTATCTTTCTTCTGTACCAGTAAAACTCATTACCAGCGGTGCTGTACAGCAAAGCTTCTCACGGATTTTTTTCAGCTTCTGTATGATCATAGCGCAATTTGATTCAAAATCCATCAGAAGCCCCCCAAGAAATTGATAATAGAGAATGCCATTATATCGCTCTCTCGCAACGCCTTCCGTCATATAGTGCGCAGCAGCGCGTCCGGAAGCGTAACTGTTTCCATTTGATACAAACCCTTCTTCCATCGCCATTTTGCTCTGTTGAATCTTTTTCCGTATGATTTCGGGATGATCAAAAACGGTATCATAAAGAAGTTCTTCCTGAAGATTCAACGCCTTCTCCAGATTCTGCTCCAGACAGCTTACATCCATTACAAATTTTAGGTTGACATGTTCCCTGTTCTCTGCTTTGGTGTAAACTTCCAGATAAGTGCCCATATTGCCAAACCACATATTTTTCTCAACTACAAGTTCTTCCGGCGTATGCTTTCTCGTTGGCAGATCGCCCAGAAGGACTGCTAACAGTTTGGCATAAGGAACCTCTTCTGGTTTCAGATCACTGATATCAAAATAACAGCTTTGGTAAATAATTCCCTTAGAGGGCACTTCCTGTTTCAGATATATAATTCCTCTTTCTTCATCTACTCTGGTTATGGGTTCTTCATTCTCCTGTTCCAGATCCTCAATTGATAAATCGGGTTGTTTCTCTCCGTTTTCTTCTTCCTCTTCGGTTTTCTCTCTCAAAATCTCTTCCGAAGGTTTGAGATATATTTCCGCCTGATAATCATTTTCCAGAATGATTTCTTTTAAAAGCGATTCAAAATATCCTTCCTTTACACGTTTTCTCAGTTTTTTATATTTCTCTTCAAATTCTATAATCACAGATGGTTCTAAATCCTGCGTCCATCCGCCTGCTATATCAAGTACACAGTCGATTCCATCCGGCTGATAGCCTCCTTTTTCCCGCATCCAGAATTCCTGGCGGTTCATTGCGGATACGAGAATCTCCTCTCCGATTCCTTCAGCATATAGTTTTTTTGCCTGTTCTTTCAGGACCATACTCAGCCTGTCCGCCGCTTCATGTTCCGCATTTTTTATTTTGATTGCAAGATAAGGCTGACGGATTCCGTCCATAATGAAATACTGTACATCTGAAACTTGAAGCTCTTTGAGCAACATTTTTTTCAAAGGTGCTTCATCTTCTCCCATGAGCGCCTGAACAAGAATGTAAATAGCACTCATTCGTTCTCTGTCACCAAATTCCCCGAGATTATACGTACATGCCGCAAATACGCCCTGATCACCAAACTTATCTTTATCGTACTGTTTTCTTCGTATCGTCCTCAACGGTCTCTGGAGTGAAATCGGTTCAGGTCTTACAACTTTTGACATCTTGCTTAAATAAGCCTTATCTATGTATTCCAACTTTTCTTCCACATTCATCTTCCCGTATAATACAATACAGCAGTTCGACGCGCTGTAAAATGTTCTGTACCGTTCCAGAAATTTTTCATAAGAAAGTGCCGGGATTGCATCCGGATTTCCGCCGGATACAAAGCGATAAGCATTCTCCGGAAACATCGCCTCAGCCATCTCATACATTAAGAAATTATCCAGAGAAGAGAAGACACCCTTCATCTCGTTATATACTACACCGCTGATTTCCGGTGCTTTTCCTTCTTCCCGCTGAAAATGCCATCCTTCCTGATCGAATATCTTTTTGTCAGTAAGAACATTTGGATAAAATACTGCATTTAGATAAACATCCATTAACTTCATAAAGTCCTTCTCATTTTCTGTACAAAACGGATATACAGTATGATCCGGATAGGTAATTGCATTCACGAACTCCGCCATGGAATGCTTCATCAAATTAACAAATGTATCTTTATCCGGATATTTTCGGGAACCATTCAATACGGAATGCTCCAGGATATGAAACACACCTGTGCTGTCCTCCGGTATCGTTCTGAAGCCTACCAGAAAGCTCTTCTTCATATCCTGATTGTCTATAACGATGATCTGCGCGCCTGTTTTCTGATGCTCCAGCTGAAAGATATTGCCTTCGACTTCACGCACATATTTCTTCTCTTTGACTTCAAACCCATAGATTATTTCCCTGACTTCCATGTTCTCTTCCTCTTAGTACATCAATTTGGCAATCTGCTCTTTCATTTCGTCGACTTCCATCACACCGACATTTTCAAATTTCTTTTCTCCATCTTTGTAAAACTGAACAGTCGGAACTCCAAAGATGCGGTTTTCTTTTCCCAGCTTCGGATAATCAGTCGTGTTCACTTTTACGATATTGATAAATGGAAGCTCCGCATCAAGCTCCTCCAAAATACGTGAAAACGCTTTACACGGCACACATGTTGTTGAGAAGAAATCCACGATCACAAAACCTTCCTTGATCTGCTCTTTAAAACTGTCATTGTCTGCATACTGAATTGCCATTTACTTGTCCTCCTTAAAATAATTTTTTTCTACGTAACCTCTTACTTTTTGATAATAATAATTCGCGAAAAATGTAATTTTCGAATACTCATACGTGTTGATCTGTTCCGCATTTTCTTTTGTTTCATGCCAGAATTTCATATAGTCTTCTATGCTTTCCCTATATTTTTCCTTCGTGTACTCTACGCCATCTTGCTTCGCATAAACACAGCCGAGAAGATAACACAACAACTTATCCCATGAATCATACTGAACATTTACAAGCAGCTCATGATAACTTGAAAACGGCATCTTTCCTTCAAAATCTTCTGGTGCCATGGTTTTCAGATTCAGGTTCTCTTTATCTGCTATTACTTGTAATCTATGGATTTCATGATCTGTCATTTCAATCCAATCAGCCTTTTTCAAGTCAAAAGCACTGTTTTCAAATACCTGTTTCATTACATACTGAATTGCATCAAATCCTTCTTCATCTGCGATTTTCTTCTTTTGCTGCCGAGTCAGATATTCCTCGTATTCTTCGACACTTTCAATTCCTTTAATCTCAAGATTCTTTACCATCTCATCTGTGACCTCAGGAACCATTTTCCGCTGAACAGACTGGACCGTCACTGTCACCTTATCCCCGTCAACATCCAGTACATTTGTCGTTCCCTTTTTCATTCCCACGCACAATGCTTCCAGTTTCTTGTTAAAGAATCCCTGTCCTACCATAAGCTTCAGCTGCTCTCTGTTGAAAAATGAGTTTTCTGATTTCATGTCACAAACAATGATTGCTCCATCCACAACTTCATCCGCATCTGCCCAAGTACTGTTTTTGTTCTTCAAAAAATCCATCTCTTTTTTGACTGCTTTTTCGTCCAAGGCAAACACCTTCTGATAGGCGCTGATATCCACCTTATCATACTCAGCAAACGAAATAACTTTTGATTTCATTTTTTCCTCCTCGTTTCTATGAATCTCTTTACGGTGAATTATATCGGAATCTTTTTTGATTTCAATGCCTCGGGGCTATTCTGTCTTTGGCACGTTCTATTCTGTACCGGTTCTGCAGCTCACAAAAGTTTACACAAAAATGCCCCTGCAAACTGCTATTTTTCCACAATTTGCAGGGGACAAAATCAAAGTGTAAGCCTTGCATATTTACTTTTCAAAAGCTGGATCACTTCCGTATATTTATCTCGACTCAGCATGACTTCACCCGCATATCCGTCAAAAACCAGCGAGAAACTTTTCGTCTCATTATTCGCCTTGACGTAAGACACTTTGGACAAGTTCACAATAAAGGACTGATAACAGCGGTAAAAATTATGCCCTTCCAAAATATGTTCCAACTCATCCAGCGAATATCCTGAAAGAATCACTTCCTTTCCATCCACAGTCATCATCTTATTCTTTCGGTTCGCGCGCTCAATAAAAAGAATCTTATCAATCTCCACCAGTTGATATCCATTTTTGATTTTAATCATCACAGACCGGTTGACCCATAAGCGCTTATACTGGAGAAGCTCAAACAGATACTGCACTCTTTTTACGACACGCTGCAATACATGAATACTGAATGGAAGGGAAAAATACTCATCGCAGCAGACACCAAATACCGTCCCCGCTTCAAGCTTTTCTTCGGAATACAGCACCACCAGAAGATCCGGCTTCATCTGCGACAGATTGTACGCCAGATAAGCCCCGTCATCACTGAATGCCGGATTGCCTGTTCGCAAATTAATAAATACGACATCCACCTCATTCAAACTAATATATTCATGGGCTTCATTAATTCCATCAAAGGTTTTTACAATATCAAATACATTGTAAAATGTTAATAATTCTTCTAGTCGTGTGCGCAAACTCGTATCTTCTTCTACCAGAACAAGCTTCATTTTCATAATTAATTCTCCTGACCAAACTCTTCAAATGCTTTTTCTAAAATCTCTGGGTCTCCTTCATAATACGTTGAAAGAAGTGCAAAAGGACCGTTTTTCTTCGGCATAATAATCATGCCGGATCCATAAAGATCAATTTCTCCTTTTGTCCTGAGACTGTCGTATGCCTTGTATTCATCCGATTTCGGATCTATTTTTTCCAAATCCCACCAGTAGATCTCGGCTCCATTGTATTTAAGTGCAAGCGAGCATAATCCATCTGCACAGAGTGTCACTCGATCATCTGTCGAAATAAGTCCTTCCTTTTCCAGATAAGCAACAACCTCATCCATCGTTTTATTCCACACCGGTGCATCCATATTCTCTTCAACTACCGTTTTTTCTTCTTTTTCAGGCAATACGAAATCTTCTGATAGTGCAACATATCCAACCATCCCACAAAATAATAGCACAAAAATCAGGGAGGACACAATCGTAAAGTTCTTCATAATCATTCCTTCTTTCTTTAAGATACTTTTTGGGACTGTAGATATTCCTGATAAGTCCTGCTGGTCTTTTGTAATTCCTCATGGGTTCCACAGGCTTCCAGTCTGCCATGATGCATAACAATCAGATAATCTGCCTCTGCGATTTCCCGCATATCATGTGCAATAAAGACGACCGTATGACCTTTCATCTTCTGTCTGATGCCATGATAGATCTTCATGTACGTGTCATGATCCAGACTTGCTCCTGCCTCATCCAGTATCAGGTAATCAGGCTGCATAATAAGGGTCCTTGCAATTGCCAGTCTCTGTCTCTGTCCGCCGGACAGCCGGTTGCCGGCTTCTCCAAGCATAGTATCATATCCGTTCGGAAGAGATTCAACAAACGAATCCACTCTGGCCTCTTCGGCTGCTTTTCTCAGCTTTTCTTCTGATACCGGACGGTCCGTTCCATAAAGAATATTATCACGGATCGTCCCGGAAAGCAACGGATTACTCTGAAGGACATAGCCAAATCTTTTATGCACATCCTGAAGTTTTGTCTCGCCAATCAGGTTTTCTCCCACCCTGATTTCTCCGGAATCCGGCTGATAGAAGCCCTGCATCAGTTTCATGATCGTAGATTTTCCGGAACCGTTGTCACCTACTACTGCAGTCATCTTTCCGCCCGGTATCCGTACTGAAAAATCATGAAGAATTTCCGTTCCATCCTGATACCCGAAATTCACATTTTTAAACACAATATCCTGATTCTGAGATTCGATCCAGGCTTTTCCTTTTTGCGCATCTTCCTCATCCAGATCAAGAATTTCACTGACATGAGTAAGCGCACCTTTCGATCCCATCACATTTTGCCACACCGTCAGGAGTTCTGCCAAATACATGTTTACCTGTGTCATATATGTACTGAACATATTGATTCCCGTCGCCTCCATTTTTCCTGCACGAATCAGGCGCGAACCTCCCACCGCCATTACGATTGTCGTAAGCAGGGAATAAATAGAATGTGCAAGAGTCTGAATCTGTGACATGAAAGCGTAATACACATCCGCCCTATATCGGGAATCAATTGCCGCAAATCCACTTTCCAACTCTTTTTCTTCCATTACCTGAGCCTTAACATATTTTCCCGCAGACAAATGTTCTGAGAAAAATGTTGTCATCTGATTAAGCGAAGCATACCGCTTTTTCATGATTGTATACTGTAGCTTTCCTACAAGAATGAATACCGCAACTGCGACAGGTATACAAAGCAAAAGGTATACAGAAAGCGGTGCATTATACTGATACAGAATCATACATGCACGAGCAAACCCAAAGAGTGACGCCGCTCCCGAGAAAACACCTCCGATCACCATTGTTGCCTGGGTTACATCGTTTGTAACAGCCGATACCAGCGAAGACGGCTGCTCTTTTTCAAATACTTCCATCGGAAGATGCAGGATTTTCCTCCATAGTGCAGACCTCACCCTCAAAATTACTCGCTGATCGGCATACGCCATCACCAGCGGCCGCAAAAATCCCAGCAGTGCATTAAAAAGCATCATAAATACATAACTTAGAATGACAGAATTGTACAGTTCCCCTTTATTAACACGAACCAGATACTGGGATACTCTCATTCCGGCCTCCGCGTAGACAATTCCGACTCCAAATGTAACCAGATAGAGCCACCATGGAATAGAAAATCTTCTATAGAAATTCAGAAAAAACTGTAATACATTTTTCTCTTTTTTCATTAGTCCTGTCCCTCACTTCCTATCAGTTCTCGGAAATATGCATTTTCCACATACACTTTTTCCGGTTCTCCCTGACAGACAATCCTGCCATTTTGCATGACTACTATGTAATCGGCCTTCTGCACAGTCTGTCTGTCATGTGCAACCATAAGGGTCGTTTTACCTTTCATGTGATATTTCACACTCTTCCAAACCTGATCTTTCCCCCGAATATCCATAGCTGCAGTTGCCTCATCCATGAACAGATAGTCCGATTGCTTTAATAGTGCTCGTGCAAAAGCGAGCCGCTGCTTCTGACCCCCGGACAGCTTCTCACCGTTCTCTCCGACATCCATCATAAATCCTTCCGGCTGCTCCCGGATAAAGTCCATGATACAGGCATCCTCACAAACACGTTCCAGCTCTTCATCAGCCACTTCTCTTTTTACTCCAAACAAGATATTATCACGGATCGTTCCCGCGAAAAGTGTGCTTTCCTGCGTCACATAGGAAATCGCATTCCGGAAACTTTTCAGAGAATACTTTGAAATGTCCTCGCCGCCGAATGAAATCATACCTCCCTGAACCGGATACAGACGTTCTACCAGATTCAGGAGTGTAGTCTTCCCACTTCCGGAGGGACCGATCAGAGCCGTCACACGCCCTGCCGGAATTTTCAGGTTCAATTTTTCAAAAATCGGCTTTTCTTCATAAGAGAAGTCTATGTCCTTTAATTCAATTTCACCATGAAGGCATCCTGCCTCTTCCCCGGTTTCAATATCTTCTTCTATCTCCTCCATGATCTGAGCTACTCTTTTGGTTGCTCCCTGAGATCCTTTAAATGATGTCCAATATCCGCAGTATGCCGTAAGCAGGTTGACGATATTCATGGCAAATCCATAATAAGCAATCCATTGCGCCAGACTTAATGCCCCGGATGCATAAAAGTTTCGGCCTACCATTACGATAACGATAAACTGCATAGCCCCTACCAGTGCATACATTGGAGTTGCAAGTCCAAGCCATGAATCCAGAATCGTACTCTTATACAATCCCACCATCTTCTTCTGACCTGTCTGAAATTCCTGCTCTTCTTTTCCATAAGATTTTACCAGAAGGAGATTGTTGGTTCTTTCCGCGATCGTCTGTGTCAGTTCTGCATTTTTTTCGTTCACAAGATCCAACACGCCGAATCTCATTTTCCCCATGACGAATGCAATAATAAAATTCAAAGGCAGAACTGCAATCAGCGCAATCATCAGCTTCTGGTCATAGGAACCGATTTTCTTTAATGTAATTATCAGGCTATATGCCGAAGTCAGGATTGCCACAAATACCTGCATGATAAGTTGACTGATCGTAGTGATATCGGTCGTAATACGTGAAATCATCTCTTTCGGTGTATTTCTTTCGTAATATCCGAGTGGAAGCTTGACAATCTTTCTCCAGATCATTCTCCTGACATTCCTGTCAATTCGGGCCACACAAAGGTTACTCATGATCCCGCTGATTGAACCGATCATCTGAGATATTAACGTAAATATCAAAAATGGGAAAACCACGGTACCGAAATTCACATTTCCCGCAAACAACTCAGCTGTGTATTCCGTCACACTGATCCCCACATTTGCCAGCAGTGCTGTTATGGCAATATATGCAATAATCCAAAGATAAGGAAGCCCTGCCTTCTGCAGCATCCGGAAGAAACGTCCCATACTGCCTTTGTCTTTTCCAAAAACCCGTTCCATAATGTCCCCCTGACTTTTCTCTTTAAGTAAATTCTGCTTTATTCATTTTCAAGTGCTTCAAATGCGTCAACAACATCCTGCTTTTTCTCATAATCCTCTGAAAACGCAAGTGCATAAGCGCCATTTTTTGCTTCTGTCTGAAGGATTGCCGCACCTCCTCCAAGAACGATCGTTCCCTGATTCGCTCCCATGGACTGGTAAGTCTCATACATCTCCGTCTGATTCTCCTGATCCCACCAGAACAGCCAGAGTCCATCATAATCATACGCCTTGTCTGCCACCTGTGTCTCGGTAAACTGTCCGCCCGTGTTATCCTGGAGATATCCGCTGGTCTCATTAATATTTACCGGTTCACAGTCTTCAGAAATAAAGCCCTCCTGCTCAAAATAACTTACCATGTCTTCGTAGGAAGAAGTAGAAGCGTTCACTTCAATTTTCTCTTCCTTTGCTGAGCATCCTGTCACCAGACCACACACGGTTACTGCCGCAATTACGGCTGCTGCTGTTTTTTTCATTGTTTTCTTCATCATTTTGTTCTCCTTGTTGTATACTATTTTACAATTACGTTACCTTATTTTTACAGCATTACCAGCATTTTCACAAGTAGGGCATCGTATTCTGTCCTTAAATGCGTCTGGATTGTCCGGGGATTGTCTGGGGACGTTTCTTTTGCCACGAGCAGCGCCCTTTGGCAGTCGCTTTTTCCAATTTTCTCTCAGTTTTTCAACACGCCACACAATTTGTATGTAAATATTGCACTAAAAAAGAGATATTTATATTTTGCTATTTACTTTTCTTCAAAAAACTATATTATAAAATTATCGAAAACACTTAATTCACGAAACATCCATTCTTTTCATTTTACATTTTTATCAACACTCCTAATTTTCACCTGTTTTTTGTTTCAAATAATCATATATCAGCATGGAGGGATATTATTGGCAAGACATGCACGTAAAAAATCATCAACTCAGACTTATCATGTAGTAATCAAAGGAGCCGACAGACAACTACTTTTCGAAGAATCCAAAGATTATATAAAATATCTGGATATATTAGAATTCTATAAAGATCAATTAAAATTTGAGATTTATGCTTACTGTTTGATGTCAAATCATGTTCACCTGCTCCTTCGCCACCCAAATACTGTTTCACTTGAATCCATATTTCGTCACATAAACACAACTTATGCCTGCTGGTTCAATGCCAAGTATGACCGTACCGGTTTTGTTCAGGATGGTCGCTATTATAGTGAACCTGTTGATTCGGATAACGCTCTGCTGACTATAGTCCGCTATATTCATTATAATCCCTCCAAAGCCGGACTGGAAAACTTCCCAGGATCCGGTTATCAATGGAGCAGTTTTAACGACTATACCAGAAAGACAGCCGGATTGACCGACACAGCCTTGGTTCTCAGATTACTGGATACACCGGAACAATTCCTGGCGATGCATAGAATTGCTCCGTCCGATGACTGTCTGGACATACACAAATTCAGAAAGCGGATACCTGACGATGTGGCAAAAGATATTATTCAACAAATCTGTTCCTGCGACTCTGCAACGGATTTTCAGAAACTTTCAACATTAGAAAGAAACAAAATATTGTTTTATTACACAAAAGAGGCATCTCGATTCGGCAGATAAACCGCCTTACCGGGACACCTCGAGGTGTAATTGAACGAATTATTTCCCATCAACAGTCCTTTGGTTCGCTGTTCTTCGCACTGTCCGCATAATATTTCTAAAATTAACTTCTATCAAAAAGATCAGTCGTGTAAATGCTATCACAGAAATACGAAAAACTCAATATTTAGCTATTTACTTTTTCTTCTTTAGCCAATCAATACTTTTTTTCCTTCAAATGCGAATCCATATTTTCTGATCCGTTCTGCCGGGATTCCTCTTGCCACAAGATCTACTTCATACTGTTTTTCTTCAATCTGGGCAAGCGCAGATGCCACCGTATCTTCTAATGTATCCTCATCATCCGGATCATGAACCTTGAATTCCATAATGATGGTATCATCCTTTTGAGGATTCTTCGCCGCAAGCACAACATCATATCTTCCAAAACCGCTCTCCCGATTTGACGTGATCACATATCTGCTTTGCAGATCTACAATCAAGCCCAGAACAAAGCCGTGGTAAAACCGTTCCGGTTCCTCCCCGGAAGGACGTTTTCCGGTGTCAAAATAGCTGAAAACATTGAGTGCAATCCGGTTCATGTATCTATTCATAACTTTTTTATTTCCTAATAAAAGTGCCTTAATGAAATCATTATAATCCCCTTCGACATCCATAAACCAATCCCGTATCATATTTTGGAACATCAGCCTTACTTCCCGGTTCGTAAGTGCCAGTGTATACTTCGGGTTCGTTCCGTCCGGGACTTCTATAATACTTTCGAAACGCAAAACTTTCAAATATCCGCTTGCCAGTAAAAGGCTCCAAATCGCTCTTTCGTTTCCCCGAAGCTGATTATATACAATCTGTTCATCAATCGGAGACTCTATTACACCTCCGTCCAGCAAAATCTCAAACTGTTCTTTAATTCTTCGGTCTCCCTCCCGGAGAAGCTTGCCCACCAGACTGTTTGAGCTGGTGTTCGCCCAGTACGTCCGATAATCCTTCTTGTCGAGAAAATTCAAGATGGACCAAGGATTATAAATATCTTTCTGTTTACCAAAAATAAATCCATCGTACCACCTTTTCACTTCTTTTTTTTCTCCGGAAAGCTCACATTCTTCCAGGGCATCAAATACTTCTTCTTCTGTAAATCCAAAAGAAGTGGCATATTTATTTGATGTTGTAGTCACAACCTCCAAATTATTTAAATCTGAAAAAATCGACTCCTTACTGACTCTGGTGATTCCGGTCATAATCGCTCTGTCCAGCCATGGATTTGTTTTAAATGTAGAATTAAAAAGACTTCTGGTAAATACGACCAATTCATCCCAATATCCACCTACATAAGCTTCCTGCATCGGAGTATCATACTCATCCAGCAGAATAATCACTTTCTTGCCATAATAGCGACTCAAATATTTTGAAAGATTATGAAGCGCCAACGTCGCCTCCACATCTCCCATATCCGGAGAAATCCTATGGAAGAACTCACGGTCCGACGCTTCCATAACATCACTCTTCATAAGAAATGTATAGTCCGCATAAAGGTCCGTCAGTATCTGACAGATTTTCCTTCTGGTTATCTCATAGTTCTTTTCTTTAATGTTGGCAAATGAAAGACTGATTACCGGATACGTTCCCTGAATCTCTCTGTATTCTTTCTCTTTCCAGATGGAGAGTCCTTCGAACAGATCTCCACGATTTGCATAATCCAGTGAGAAAAACTGCTCCACCATACTCATGTTTAACGTCTTTCCAAAACGGCGAGGTCTGGTGATCAGTGTTACACTATCACCACTGTCCCACCATTCCTTGATAAAGGACGTCTTATCTACATAAAAGTATTTTTTTTCAATAATCTCACTAAAGCTCTGTATTCCGATGGCTACGTTTCTTCCCATAAAATCACGTCACCTCCAAAAAAAACCGTTACACTAAGTATAAACTTAGTATAACGGATTAATCATTAAAAATCTAGGAATTTATTCAGCTGCAAATTCCTCAAATTTTCTTCCGGGCGCCAAAGGATGCCGGGCGTGACAAATGCCCCGTCCCCTCTAATCCTTCGTCTCCATCACAACCAGAAGTCCTGACGGGAAATCAATCTCCACCATCTCATCGACGAACTGATTACTTACCGTCAGACTGTCACACGGCTTTAATGCGTGATGACTAAGCGGCCATTTTGTTCCTCTTAAATTCAGGTCAAACACTTCCCCTGAGAGTGTAAATATCGACAGATATTTTCCGTATGCTTCTGATTTTTTCAGGACACACGGCTTATCGATCACCCGGATTTTATTCTTCTGGTCCAGTATGTATGCTTCTACTCCTGCCTGGCAGGCAACGGACAGTGACTGGACATTGGCCCAGAGGTGATCGATCCTTCCGCCGGTCGCGCCGAGAATGATGATTTCTTTGCTTCCCAGTGTGATTCCGAACCGGATGGCGATTTCTGTGTCGGATGCGTCTTTGATCGGGTTATATTCCCGTACCGGCACATGTGTTTCTTCTTTGTAGTATTTGATGACTTCCGGATCGATGCTGTCGAAATCTCCTACAATATACTGTGGCATGATCTGGTGATGGTACAAATACTCCACGCCTCTGTCTACACCGATTATGCAGGCTCCCTCGTTTTCGCCAAGTATCTTTTCTACGAACCCCTCGTCCAGTGCTCCCCCTGTGATAATCACGGTTTTACTCATAGCTTCTTAAACTCTCCATAAATTCCCTTGTATTTGCAGCCGCGTCACCTTTAAATACTGCAGAACCGGCCACCAGAACATTGGCTCCTGCATCAAGGATTTCGCGGACATTGCCCAGATGAACACCGCCATCCACCTGAATGTCGGTTTCTGTTCCTTTTTCTTCCAGCATGTTTCTCAGTCTCCGAACTTTATCAAGAGTCTCCGGAATCAGTTTCTGCCCTCCGAAGCCCGGATGAACGGTCATGACAAGAAACATATCTGCTTCTCCGATGAACTCCTCCAGCACCGTCTCGGGTGTCTCCGGGCAAATGGAAATTCCTGTCTTTACCCCCAGTTCGCGTATTTTTGCGAGTGTTGCTCTCACATCTTTACATGCCTCATAATGAATGGTGATGATATCTGCCCCTGACTTTGCAAATTCTTCCACATATCGGATCGGTTCTGTGATCATAAGATGTACATCCAGGACCTGTCCGGTCACTTTTCTGACAGATTTGAGGACCGGCATTCCAAAAGAAATACTCGGCACAAAGACTCCGTCCATCACATCAAAGTGCAGATATTTCGCTCCTTCACTCTCTGTTTTTTGAATCTCATTTCCAAGGACAGCAAAATCTGCTGACAAAATGGAAGGTGATAATACATATTCCATTCTTAATATCTCCTTTTCTCCTTTTGTTCCAGCTCACGGTACATCTCTAGATAATCGTCGTACCTTGTCCGGTGAATGTTCCCTTCTTCCAGCGCATTCTTGACCATACACCCCGGCTCGCTCACATGATTACATCCGAGGAATCTGCATGTCCCTTCATATTCCCTGAATTCCGGAAAATACGATTTCAGTTCTTCTTTTTCAAAATCATTGGTATACAGCGAAGAAAAACCCGGTGTATCCATGATATATGAATCTTCATCCACAGGAATCAGTTCGGAATGGCGTGTCGTATGTTTCCCGCGCTCAATCTTCCGGCTGATGCTCCCTGTCTCCATGTTGATGTTCTCCTGCAGGCAATTGATCAAGGAAGATTTACCCACCCCCGAAGGTCCGGCCACAGCCGTTATCTTCCCTTTCAACACCACTTTGATTTCCTGAATATTTTCTTCTTTATAAGCACTCGTAAAGATAACCCGGTATCCGCATGATTCATAAGTTGCCTTTAATTCTGCTATTTCCTCTTCTCCTGCAAGATCCTGCTTGTTAAAGCAGATCACGACGGACATCTCCTGTCGTTCCATCATTACCAGAAACCGATCCAGAAGATTGAAGTGCGGTTTCGGCTTTGTCACTGCAAACACAACCAGTGCCTGATCAATGTTCGCAACCGCAGGCCGAATCAGTTCACTCTTTCTCGGAAGTATTTTCGTGATATTTCCGGTTCCTTCTTCTTTGTCAAGGACTTCATATTCTACCAGATCTCCCACCAGCGGTTTTATTTTCTCTTTACGGAAAATCCCCTTCACCTTGCATTCATAAACAGCGAATTCTACTACGTCATAAACGTAGTAGAATCCTGCAATTCCTTTTATAATTCTTCCCTGCATAAAACAGTTCCTTCTATCATTTTCTTTAGCTTCCTACTGCTGAGTCTCATCGCCGCTGCCTTCATCGGGGTTTCCACCGCTTCCGTCACTTACATACAGTTTGACCGTAGAACCGATATCAACAGAGGTTCCTTCTCCCGGCTCTACCGAGATAACGGTTCCGGAAGGTTGATCACTGGTCTGTGTCACTTCCTCATAGAAAAGTCCTCTTGCCGAAAGTGCACTGATTGCATCGGCCAGACCTTTACCGGTTACAGACGGAACCTTCACCTGATCAGCCGGTTTCTTCCCTTTGCTGACCACATAGCTTACCGATGTACCGGAGCTCACCTTACTTCCCGGTGTCACGGACTGGGAAATGATGAGGCCTGCTTCATACTTGTCACTGTACTGCTCACTGCTGCCACCATCTTCAAGACCTGCACTTGCAAGCAGTTTCTGTGCCTCAGATACGGTCTTGCCCCTCAGGTCCGGAACATCCTTCTTCTGGGCGCCCTTGCTGACGATCAGTGTGATCTTGGTATCAACCGTCACTTTCTCTCCTGCTGCCGGATTCGTTCCGATCACCACACCATTTTCCCACTTATCGCTGTATTCAGAATCCACAGTAAAATCTGTGAAGCCTTGCGCCTTCAGCGTCTTCTTCGCCGCATCTTCATCCATTCCCTCGACGCTCTCAATCGTAACTTCCTTCTCTCCTGAACTGATCACGACCTCGATCACGGTCTTCTTTGCAACCTTTTCGCCGGCTTCAATACTCTGCCGGATCACTGTATTCTCCGGATATTTATCCGAATTCTCCTTACTCACTACTTCCATCACGAGATTACGCTTACTGCACATCTCATCAGCCACTTCTTTATTCTCGCCAACCAGCTTTGGAACCTCAATATTCTTACTATCCGTTTCCACTGCTTCTGTTCCCGGTCCGAATTTAAATACACCGGCCGCTTTGCCGATCACGAAGATCAGAATGAAAACAATGATCACAGCGACTACGATCGTGAGGATCTTCATCATCTTATTCATTCTTGGATTGACATCATTGCTCCTGCTGCCCTTCCGGCTTCTGTATTTCTCTTCTTCCTCGTCATCGTACCCATCATCATCATAATCATCACCGTACGATTCGTCTTCTTCGCCGTATTCGTCATCGTAGGACTCTTCATCATACTCGTCATAACCACGTCCGTTCCGAATACGCCCCATCTCTTCCTGGGAGATCATGACGGTGTTGCCGTCATCATAGGCCTGCCCCATATCCACAAACCTGCCGTCCGGATCCACCAGCGCCCGCTTCAGATCCTGAATCAGAAGACTGATATTCTGATATCTTCTCTCCGGGCTCTTCTGCGTACATTTTAAAATAATTTTTTCAAGAGCAGGCGAAACACTTGGCACAATCTCAGAAGGAGGCGTCATCGTTTCCTGAAGATGCTTCATGGCCACCGCCACGGTAGAATC
The DNA here is from genome assembly GCF_052066395.1 of Bariatricus sp. HCP28S3_A4. Lineage (NCBI taxonomy): Bacteria > Bacillati > Bacillota > Clostridia > Lachnospirales > Lachnospiraceae > Bariatricus > Bariatricus sp. HCP28S3_A4. Next base: position 27,799 of record NZ_JBQHSE010000007.1, read on the forward strand.
CCCGTCAAACGGGACTTTTCCGGTTGCCATCTCATACATCGTAATACCGACTGAATATATGTCGCTCTTCGCATCACAGAAGCCGCCACGTGCCTGTTCCGGTGAAACATAATGTACCGATCCCATCGCACTGGAAGTGACGGTATGAGAAGATACTGCCTTTGCAATACCAAAATCAGTTACTTTTACCTTTCCTTCTTTGGAAATAATGATATTCTGCGGTTTGATATCCCGATGAATGATCTCATGCTTGTGTGCCGCTTCAATTCCGGTACACATCTGGATCGAAATACTGAGAACCTCTTTGTTGGACAGCCTTCCTTTTTTCTGTATATATTCTTTTAATGTAATTCCTTCCACCAGCTCCATTACCATATAGTAAAGTCCCCGGTCTTCACCCACATCATAAACATTGACAATATTCGGATTCTGAAGTCCTGCCGCAGCCTGAGCTTCCGAGCGGAATTTCCTTACAAAATTCTCATCTTCTCTATACTCTTTCTTCAATACCTTGATCGCCACATACCGGTTCAGCATGCAGTCGCGTCCCTTGTAAACATCCGCCATACCGCCAGCGCCGATCTTACTCAGCACCTCGTAGCGGTTACTCAGGAAAATACCATCTTTTACCATATACTCACCTCATTAGAAAATGGCTGTGCCAAAACGACACCGATATTGTCCTTTCCCCCATTTTCATTGGCGCGGTCGATCAAAGTGCGCCCCGCCTCAACAATATCTCTTGCCCCCTTAATAATTGCAAAAATCTCTTCATCATCCACCATATTGCATAGTCCATCGGTACACATAAGAATCGTGTCTCCCTTTTTCAGGCTGAATTCAAAGAAATCCGCCTCCACGTTCTCCTTCACACCAATTGCTCTTGTGATGATGTTCTTATCCGGATGGTTCCTTGCCTCTTCTTCATTAATCCCGCCAAGTCTTACCATCTCTTCAACCAGAGAATGATCTCTGGATAACTGTCTGATATCTTTGTTGATCAAATACAGACGGCTGTCACCAACGTTAACAAAGTAAAGTGTATGATCGATCACCGTCGCCACAACGAGCGTAGTTCCCATACCTTCCAGTTTGATATCCTTGCCCGCCGCTTCAATCAACTTGTGATTCGCTGTCTGTACAGCATCAAGCAACACTTCCTCCGGTCCTTCTTTTAATGTATGCTTCAGTTCCTCCTCCAGAACCTCCACCGTATATTTGGAAGCAAAATCTCCCGCTTTATGTCCACCCATTCCGTCTGCCACAACCAGAAGATTCGGCAGTACTCCAAGCGGCTCATCAGTAGCAAACACATAATCCTGATTAATTTCGCGTTTTCTTCCCACGTCTGTCATGGAAAATATCTTCATAATCATACTCCTCGCATTGTCTTACGTCTCAACTGTCCACATGCCCCGTCTATATCAGAGCCCATTTCTCTTCTTATAGTAACATTTATCCCGCTTTTTTCAAGCTTATTTTTAAATTTCGCGGCACTTTTTTTATCCGGTTTCTCGTAATTTCGCTCCTTGATCGGATTCACCGGAATCAGATTCAAATGGCAGTTTCTATCCTTCAAAATCCGGATCAGTTCGCCTGCGTCTTCTTCCGTATCATTAACTACGTGAACCAGGCTGTATTCAAATGTGATCCTTCGCCCGGTTTTCCGAAAATAATCGTCACATGCCCTCAGTACTTCTTCCAAATCATATTTATTTGCCACCGGCATCAGACTTTTCCTCTTTTCCTGCGTAGAGCCGTGCAGGGAAAGAGCCAGTGTGATCTGAAGTTTCTCATCCGCGAGCCGGTAAATATTCGGCACAATTCCGCAAGTTGAAGCAGTGATATTTCTTTGACTGATATTTAATCCATGTTCATCACTAATCATATGAATAAACTTCAGGAAATTGTCATAATTATCCAGCGGTTCTCCCGTTCCCATGATAACAATATTGGAAACTCTCTCCCCGCTGATCTTCTGAATCTGGTAAATCTGGCGCAGCATTTCCGAAGGTGTCAGATTCCTCTCCAGACCATCCAGCGTAGACGCGCAGAAACGGCATCCCATACGGCATCCCACCTGTGACGAAATACAGACAGAATTCCCGTGCTTATATTTCATCAGCACGCTCTCCACCATGTTGCCATCCTGCAGGCAGAAAAGGAACTTGTTTGTCCCATCGATTTTCGAGATCTGTCGCCGCACCATCTCCACTTTTCGGATCTCATAATTCTGATCCAGCTTTTCTCTGAGTGAAAGCGATAAATTCGTCATCTCATCAAAGCGATCTGCAAGCTTTTTGTGAAGCCACTCGTAAATCTGACCGGCGCGAAACGGTTTTTCCCCAATCTCTTTCATCTCATTTTTCAATTCATCCAGCGTGAACGAAGCAATATCCTTTTTTGATTGTAGCATTTCTTCCATTCTACTGTCCTCCCGCCCTGCGTTTCAGCACGGCAATATAGAATCCGTCCGTTTCTCTGGACGGGAAAATCTGCTTTTCATTTTCCAACGAATATTCCGGAAAACATTCCAGAAACCATCTCGTATTTTCTTCATTTTCTGACCGCCAGATCGTGCAGGTACTGTAGACCAGCGTCCCTCCCGGCTTCACATAATCATGAACCGCAGCCAGAATTTCTCTCTGCAACTCTGCGAGCTCCTTCTCCTGTTCCGGTGTCATCTTATACTTCAGATCTGTTTTCTTTCCGAGAACTCCGAGACCGGAACACGGCAGATCAGCGATCAGGACATCCGCTTTCAGTGCCGATGCAGCATCGTACACCGTTGCATCCTGCTGAATAGCTTCAACATTTTCAAATCCCATACGGCAGATATTTTCCCGGATCAGTTCCACCTTATTCTCCGTCAGATCCCGCGCCTCCACGTGTCCGCTTCCTTCCAGAAGCTGTGCTGCATGAAGGGCTTTCCCTCCGGGAGCCGCACACACATCGATCACGTAATCACCATTCTTGATCCCGGCACTTTCTGCCACCAGGATCGAAGCAGCATCCTGCACCTGAAATGCTCCGTTTCGAAAGCTCTCGAGCGCTCCGAGATAATCATATCCGGAAATCAAGAGTGCAGAGGCGACCTGTGAATGTTCTTCCACTGTCACCCCTTCTTCTTCCAACTTCTTTTTCAGTTCCGCTCGTGACATTCTGTTTTCATTCACCCGGATCGTTGTCGGACGTTCCAGATAGAAACTCTGCAGAATCTGCTCGGTCTGTTCCTTTCCATAATCAGCCAGCCACTGTTCCACGATCCATAGCGGCAGCGAATATTTTATCGAAAAGTATTCCGCTGTGTTATTCTCATCTGGATATGAAATTTTCTCCAGATTTCTCGCAATGTTGCGAAGCACGCCATTTACAAATCCCTTCAAGCTCTTGAATCCCTTTTTTACCGCCAGGTTGACCGCTTCATTGCACGCCGCACTTGTAGGCACCTGATCCATATATTCCATCTGGTAAACCGCACACCTTAAAAGATTACGGATAACCGGTTTCATCTTATCAGTTTTAACTTTTGAAAACTGATTGATAATATAATCCAGTTCTATCCTTCTCTCCGTCGTCCCCTCACACAATCTGGTGAGGAAGGCACGTTCCTGTTTTCCCAGATACTGATACTTTTCCAGCACCTGTCTAAGCGCGATATGACTCTTTTCGCCGCGTTCTATCTCCAGCAGAACCGCCAGCGCAAGCTCTCTTTCACTGATTTCTTTAGTCATCGTTTCTTCGTCCTCTCGTAAGGATCAATAAACGCAGAAGCTGCAGGATCGCAGATGCTGCGCTTGCCACATAAGTGAGCGCCGCTGCGCGAAGTACCGATCTTGCCTTACCTGCCTCATCCGGATACAACATCCCTGTCCCTTCCAGAATATTCATTGCTCTTCTGGAAGCGTTGATTTCAACCGGAAGTGTAACGATCTGGAACAGTACAGCCGCTGAGAACAGCAGTATTCCGATATTGATCAGAAAAGCCGCCATATCCCCGCGCATAAACAGGCCGACAATGATCAGAGGCCATGAAATACTGGATCCGAAATTTGCCACCGGCACCAACGCCCCCCGGATACTCAAAGGTGCATAATGGGTCGCGTGCTGAATGGCATGTCCGCATTCATGGGCAGCTACCCCTAAAGCTGCAACCGATGTGGAACCATACGTAGAATCAGAAAGTCTGAGTACCTTATTGGACGGATCATAGTGATCGGTCAATTTTCCTGAAACTCGTTCCACACGGACGTCGTAAATCCCAGACTGTCTAAGAATCTGTTGGGCAGCCATTGCCCCGGTGATCCCCGCATGGTTCCTTACGCGGCTGAATTTTGCATAAGTCGAATTCACTTTCGCAGAAGCGGCCATACAAAGAACCACTCCGATCAAAACAAGTACATAGGTTGAATCAAAATACATTGGATAATACACACTAATTCCTCCTTATCCCAAATGCTCCCCCACTTTTACCTGATACCCTCTTAAAAAGGCATCTGCTTCCATCCGCTTTTTCCCCGGAATCTGAAGCGCACGCACGCGCAGCTGACCGTCTCCGGTCTGCACGGCAAAATCATCTTTCGTCACATCCGTAATCGTGCCCGGAGCTTTTTCTGTATTTTCTCCCGGTACCGCGTCTGCTTCCCAGATCTTCATCGTTTTCCCATTCCAGTCTGTATAGGCGCTCGGCCACGGATTCAGTCCCCGGATCAGCCGTTCAATCTCAACCGCGGACTGTTCCCAGTTGATATCACCCAGCTTTTTATCCAGCATTCTTGCGTATTCCGTCGGACTCTCCCCCTGTTTCTGTGGCGTCAAGTCCCCTTGGACCAATTTGTCCAGTGTATGAACACAGAGCTTTGCCCCTGCCTCGGCAAGCTTGTCGTGCAGGCTGCCCCCGGTTTCTTTCTCATCCAGAATAATCTCGGTCTTTTCCAGCATGTCTCCGGTATCAAGACCTTCATCCATCTGCATGGTCGTCACACCGGATATTTTTTCTCCCCGGATGACAGCCCACTGGATCGGCGCTGCTCCCCGATAGCTCGGGAGCAAGGATGCATGAACATTGATACACCCATATGGGGTCATTTCCAGAATTTCTTTCGGCAAAATCTGTCCAAATGCGATTACAACACAGACATCCGCCTGATATTTCTTTAGCTCTTCCACACACTCGGGATCACGCACTTTTTTCGGCTGGAATACCGGAATCCCGTGTCTCAGCGCACATTCCTTCACAGGTGTGAACTGCATTTCCTTTCCTCGTCCCTTCGGCTTGTCCGGCTGTGTGACCGCAAGAACCACTTCATGACCGGCCTCGACCAGCGCCTCCAGTGTCCCGACCGAAAAATCAGGAGTTCCCATAAATATAATTCTCATTTCAATCCTCCTTCTTTTCATCGAATGATACAAGTTTCCTATTCTTCTTCATAATTCGTATCGTGCAGCTCTCCCTCAACCTTTTCCACATAAAGGTGCCCATCCAGATGATCCAGTTCATGGCAGATTGCTCTCGCCAGAAGTTCCTCACCTTCAATGATATACTCTTCCATGTTTTCATTAAGTGCCCGTGCCTTCACATAATTCGGTCTGGTTACCACACCGGCTTTTCCCGGAACACTTAAGCATCCTTCTTCTCCGGTCTGCTCTCCGGAAGTCTCCAGAATCTCCGGATTAATCATCACGATCGGTCCTTCTCCTACATCGATCACGACGATTCGTTTCAGAATTCCCACCTGCGGTGCCGCAAGTCCCACTCCGGCTGCCTGGTACATTGTGTCCAACATATCCTCGATCAGGATCCTTGTCCGAAGTGTCATCTTCGGGACTTCCTTACAAACCTTTGTTAATACGTCATCTCCCATTTCTCTGATTGTTCTGATTGCCATTTTACATCCTCCACTTCTCATTAAAATACGTTCATCGGGTCAAAATCGAACTGAATCCTCATCTTTGCAAATCCACTGTTGACCTCAATATATTGTTCCATTTTATTTTTAATTCCAACCAGCACATTGCCAGATTCATCCTTAATATACAGCACTCTGCGGTACACATCTTTCACTTTTCCCACATAAGGACTGGCGGGGCCGATAATCTTAGAACGGGTTCCTCTGGACACACGGAGCGCATACTCCTTCAGATAATGTGCACCTTTTTCCAGAAGTGCTTCATCTTCACCGGAAAGCAATACCGCCAGCAGATGTTCTGCCGGTGGATACCCCATGAGTTCCCGGTAATTCATCTCTTCCTCATAGAATGCTCTGTAATCCTGCCTGGCCGCAGTCTGGATACTGTAATGATCCGGACTATAAGTCTGGATCACGACTTCCCCTTTTTTGCGTCCTCTTCCGGCTCTTCCCGCCGCCTGCGTGAGCAGTTCAAAGGTTCGCTCCGCCGAACGGTAATCGTCCGAATACAGAGACATATCTGCCGCCAGAATACCCACAAGAGTAACGTTGGGAAAATCATGTCCTTTCACGATCATCTGCGTGCCGATCAAGATATCTGCCTCTTCTCCGGCAAATGCCGACAGAATCTTCTCATGTCCTTCCTTGCTGCGGGTGGTATCCAGATCCATTCTGAGCACCCTTGCTTCCGGAAATTCCCGTTTCACCAGTTCCTCAATCTGCTGCGTACCTGCGCGGAAACCACCGATATGGGGCGACCCGCAGGAAGGACATACCTTTACCTGTGCCCGCTCGTACCCGCAATAATGGCAGACCATCCTGCCGTTTTTATGAATTGCAAGTGAAACATCACAATGAGGACATTTTACTACATATCCGCAAGACCTGCAAGAAAGGAATCCTGCATATCCTCTCCGATTCAGGAAAAGCATTATCTGCTCTCCTTTTTTCAGCCGGTCCTCCATCAGGCTGTGCAGCCGGTCGCTGAGAATGGACCGGTTTCCTGCCGACATTTCCTCACGCATATCCACCACATCCACCGTCGGAAGCAGACTTCCTTCTGTCCGGCCGGGAAGCTCCAGCATACGATACTTTCCTTTCCGACATCGGTAAAATGCTTCCAGTGACGGAGTGGCCGAACCAAGCACGACACTTGCTCCTTCCAGCCTTGCTCGCTCTTCCGCAGTCTCTCTGGCATGATACCGGGGAACCTGTTCACTTTTGTAAGCCGACTCATGCTCCTCATCGATCACGATCAGGCCAAGATCGGGAAATGGTGTGAAAAGGGCTGATCTCGGTCCGATCATCACATCCAGTTCCCCATTCTTCGCACGCATCATCTGGTCATACCGCTCCCCCGGCGAAAGTCGGGAATTCATGATTGAAACCCTGCTTCCGAACCGGCGGCAGAACCGCATGACGGTCTGATACGTCAGTGCGATCTCCGGAATCAGCACGATTGCCTGCCTGCCGCCAGCTACCACTTCCCGGATCATTTCCATATATACTTCTGTCTTCCCGCTTCCCGTGATCCCGTACAGCAGATAGGTGTGATAATCCTTTTTCCGGTAATCTTCCCGGAATGTCTCAATGGCTGCCTTCTGCGCCTCTGTGTACACAACGGTCTTTTCTTCCCTCTCCGTCTTCTTGACCGGATTTCGGTAGATCTGCTCTGAATAGACTTCCAGTACATTCTGTTTCTCCAGCGCGCGCACTACTTCCTGTGTGATATTCAGTTTTTTCATGACTAGCGACGCATCAATTTCTTCATCATCCAGAAGTGCCTCCATCAGCCGTGCTCTCGCCTTCTGATTCTTGTGCCGGTATTCCTCCAGCCTCGCACGTCCCTCCTCCACAGAAATCAGCCTTCTTATGATCCTCTGTTGTTTGGCTTTTTCTGTTTTCTTGATTGGCAGAACCGTCCGAAGTGCCTGAATCATGGTCCCTCCGTACTGTTCCTTCATCCAGGCCGCAAGTTCTACAAGATGCGATTCAATTGCTACACTTTTCTCTGCAGGTCTTAGTATTTCTTTCATCTTATCCGGTTCATAGTCACATGTTTCTGAAAAACCAACCACATATCCATGCCTTTCATGATTTCCTCTTCCAAAAGGAACCACGACTTCCATACCGACATGCAGAACTTGTTCCAGCCATTCCGGTACCCGATATTGGAAGATCCGATCCAGTTTTTCATTTGTAATATCTATGATAATATCTGCATACATCCTATTTTTCTTCACTTTCTGTCTGATGTCTTTTTTTGATTGCTTCGAGCACAAGTTCCCTGTCATCCATATGATACCGCATCGAACCGATTTCCTGATAGGACTCATGTCCCTTTCCGGCAATGACAAGGATATCTCCCGGTTCCGCCATGGAAATTGCCAGCGAAACCGCTTTTTTCCGGTCTTCTTCTACCAGATACATTCCCTTTGTCATTTCCATCCCTTCTAGAATCTCCCGAATGATCTGCATCGGTTCTTCCTCCCGGGGATTATCTGACGTGATGATCGTCATATCCGCCAGCCGTCCTGCCACTTTTCCCATCTCCAGTCTGCGTGAGGCAGCCCTTTCTCCTCCACACCCGAATACCAGCAGGATTCTTCCGGGCTGATACACTTTCAGCGTCGTAAGCACACACTGGAGACTCATCGCATTGTGCGCATAATCTATATAGCAAGCGATGTTTTTTTCAACGAGGATTCTCTCCATTCTTCCTTTTACATGCGCTTTTCTAAGCGTCTCTGCTGCCTGGCTGATATCAAGATCCAGGCACCGGATTGCCTGAAGCGCTGCCAGCGCATTATAGACATTAAACATTCCCGGCATCTCCATAGTAAATTCTGTCCCATCCGCCGTAAATCTGCTCACAGGGCCCTCTTCTTCCATTCCAAACGAAATTCCGGATGCAGCAAGTATATGATCTCCGCCGTCCCGCATTGTGGTGAAACCATATTTTCTGCAGGTTGCTCTTTTAAACATAAATCCGCAATTCCGGTCGTCCAGATTGCCGATTCCAATCCTGCAATGACGAAACAGACAAGATTTATAATACCGATATTCCGCAATACTTGCGTGCTCATGCGCTCCCACATGATCTTCTCCAAAATTGGTAAAAATACCAATTTCAAATTCAATTCCTTCGATCCGTTTCCACTTGATTCCCTGCGAAGATACTTCCATGACTGCATATTCGCATCCCATTTCTACCATTTTAGCAAAATACTGGTGAATGGTAAAGGATTCATACGTTGTATTCTTCTCCGGGATCTGCATTTCTCCGATCACGGTCCCGATCGTGCCCATCAGCGCCGCCCGATGTCCGAGTGCCTCCAGCATCTGAAAAATCAGGCTGGCAACTGTCGTTTTCCCCTTGGTTCCGGTCACACCAATTACCTTCAGCTTTCTGGCCGGATATTGAAAATACGCAGCGCTGATATAAGCCAATGCTTCCCTCGTGTCCTTCACAAGGAGAACCGCCATCCCCTCAGGAATATGCAGAATTTCTTTATCCAGCACCAGCTTCTCTACAAGAACTGCCACGGCGCCTCTTATGCGTGCCTCACTGATATGCCGGTGGCCGTCATCCCTGCTCCCCGCCAGACATACAAACAGTTCTCCCTCTTTCGTCTCTCTGGAATCATAAGAGATTCCGGTAATCTCAATCTCTGCAAGCGGGCATGGGGCCCTAAGCACCGCATATTCCAATTGTCCTGTCAGATTTACAAGCTTCATACAAAACCTCTTTTCTAACAAACCTTCGCCCCTTGTGTTTCTGCTTCCAATTTGCTATACTTCTATCAGCAGGACATACTGTCCTTTTGTTATGGAGGTTTTTATGTTGCACATGTATGGGTGTCCGATTCACCTAGGGGTTGGTGACACCGGACTGATTCGAAGTCTTGCGTACTTAAACGCACATTATCCTAATTTACAGTTTCCTCTCATCCCGGAAATCAAGAAAGAGGAAGAGGGGCTGCTTCAGCTCAAAAATCTGAACAGCGTCGCTGCCACTTGCGAGAGCATTGCTTCCTATGGATATGAGGTACTTTCCAAAGGGGATACCCCACTTTTTATCGCAGGAGATCACAGCGCGGCCATGGGCTCCGTCTCCGCTTCCAGTGTATATACCCGCCGTACCTCAGGCGGCGATACCGGCCTTCTCTGGATTGACGCCCATCCGGACATCAATACGGATGAGACAACTGTAACCGGCAATATTCACGGCATGCCGGTTGCCGCACTGCTTGGTATGGGCGAGAAACGTCTGACCCATTTTCTGGACGAACAACCGAAACTAAAACCTGAAAATATCATCATGATCGGGCTTCGCGACATCGATCCGCCGGAGAAAGTTTTTCTGGATCAGCTTCACATACGCTATTATACATGGGGCGCGGTTCGTGCCAAGGGTCTTTCCCAGTGTCTGACCGAAATAATCGGCCGATTTTCGCACCTGTCCGCTGTTCATATCAGTTTTGACATTGATTCCATGGATCCGGAACTGATTCCGGGCGTATCCGTACCGGTTCCCGGTGGATTCAATCAGGCGGAAGTTATGGAAATGTTCCGCACACTTCTGCCTGCACTTCCCGTGATCGCCTGTGATATTGTAGAATTCAATGTGGCGCACGACAAGATGGACCGAACCGCCGATTTCGTCTCCGAACTGGTTTCTCTGATTCACGAACTGTATGAGAGTTCTGCAGATTTCCGTTCTTTCTAAAATGATACCGACAGTGCTCTATACTTATATTATATGACAGGATCGAAGGATTGCTACGCATTTTAAAATAGGAAGTGCTTAGAAAGGCACTTCCTGTTTTTACTAATGCGTTTTATCATACTCTGCAAGCAGTTCTTTTACATACTGTACATCTGATTTACAATCCAGATATTCACATCCGTATTTTTGACGCGTCTCATTTCCCTTCCCGGTGATCAGAAGGATTGTCTTTCCTTCCGCTTCATCCATCGCGGCCTTGATTGCCTCTCCCCTGTTCTCGATCATAACATACGGACAGTTCTGCGCTTCTACATACTGCGCAATGTCTTTGGAAATGTCTTCCACCGGTTCGTATCCCGGATCCTCCGCCGTCAAATATACTTTCTTCGAATACTGCCCAGCAACCGTTCCAAGGTCCCTTCTTCGAATGTAGGCTTTCTTGCCCGGACAGCCAAAAATAGAAACGATCGCATAGTCCGGATACTCATCCTTCGTAGAAGAGAACAACTTTTCAAAACTGAGTTTGTTGTGTGCATAATCCACGACTGCAATCAGCTTCTTATCCTTGCTCGCATACAGTTCCATTCGTCCGCTGGATCTTGCACGGTAAAGTCCACTGTGCATATACTCCTTCGGAATACCGAGCAGTATGGATGCCGCGATTACGGCAAGCGCATTTTCCACATTGAAAAGTCCCGGCATAGTCAGACGGAATTCTTCATCAAACTCTGCTGTTTTTACCATAAATACGATCTCATGACCGTCTTTCTGAATGTCATACCCGTAAACATCCGCCTCCGGATTCCTAGTGCTAAATGTCAGCACCCGCTCACTTGCCTTTGCCGCTTCCAGTATCCGGTCAGCGAAATCCGCATCCAGATTGACCACTGCGTTCTTTGCCTTTGCAAATATTTTAAGCTTAGAAGCAAAATAGTCTTCAAAATCAGGATGTTCGATCGGACTGATATGATCTTCGGAAATATTAAGAAATATCCCCACATCCAGCATCATATTATCAACACGGTTATATTTCAGCGCCTGAGAGGATACCTCCATCTCCACATAAGAAATTCCGCTCTCAACAGCATGACGGAAATGCTCCTGCAATTCCACCGCCTCCGGCGTCGTAATATGTGATTCTTTCTTGATCACGCCATCATAAATATCAATCGAAGAAATGACCGCACTCTCTTTTCCACCGGTTGCTTCCATGTAATCATCCACAATTGCTTTCATGTAATATGCAGAAGTGGATTTTCCCTTTGTTCCGCCTATTCCCACGATATTGAGTGATTTCCACGGCGCATTGTTGAACTTCTCCGCAAGATACGGCATTGCTTTTCTGATATCGTCAACCAGGAAATACGGCACATCTACTTCCGTATCATATTTCACCTCGCTCACATAAGCCACCGCCCCCTTCCGGATCGCGGCGTCGAGATATTCCGCTTTAAATGCGGCGCCTTTGCAGATGAATAATGTTCCTTCCACAACTTCTCTCGAGTCATAGGTCAGGTATTCAATCTGTGCATCTTCTTTTCCACAGGAATAAAATTCCTTCATCATCCGCGCATTCTGAAGAAGCTGCGCGTAAGCTTCCAATGTATATTTCTTCATCTGTAGCCTCTCCTTCCAGTTCTCCTTCGCCTATCTGATCTGAGCTCCCGAGCGGAGGATGGACTCCGTTACCAGAACATCCATAGCATCGAGACAGTTGACAGGTACCTGATAGTATTCTTTAAAAACAGAGATCTCTGTACATGCCAGAATAACAGCATCACATCCCTGTTCCATCAGATCGTTATATGCACAGTCAAATTTCGCCCTGTCTCCGGTCTTACCGCCTTTAATATCATCGTAGATCAGTGACATAACCTCCCGCTGCGCATCGCTCCGCGGCGAAACAGCCGCAATGCTGCGACGTTCGCATGCGCGATAATAGGTGCCTGCCTGCAAGGTGCCGTCTGTTCCCATAATACCAATCTTCTTCACATCCGGATGCTGTTCCGTCACATAGCGTACGCTTTCTTCCACCATGTTGATGATCGGAACCTTCGTCGCCGCCTGGATCTCTTTCAGGAAATAGTGGGAAGTATTGCAGGGAATTGCAATGTTCGCAACCCCAAGCTTCTCCAGATCACGGGCATCTTTCGTAATCGCCTTCAGAAATTCCTCTTTGTGTCCGGTAAGAATTGCCTTCGTTCTGTCCGGCATCGTAGCATGACTTAAGATCACCATGTCAATATGCTCCTGGTCACTTGCCGCCTTGGTTCTTGCTATGACTCTCGCATAGAAAAAGCTTGTCGCTTCCGGCCCCATTCCGCCGATCACTCCTAATTTCTTCACCATACGCATCTCCCCTGTCCGTTTTATTAATTCTGTCCGCTTCTATTCGGATTATTAACTGTAATACTTTTTAAACTTCACAAAGTGACTCAGATGTGTCTTCGCCATCGCAAGGAAACGTCTTGGCTTCAAATCTCCTCTCATGAAAACCGGATTTACCATTTTCTTCTCTTTAATCAGCTTTCTGAGTTTTGCTTTGTTCGCCTCTTCTTTCACATATTTAAATGCGACTGCTTTCGGAACAACCATCCAGAGATGTTCATCTTTGGCCAGTTTAAGCTTTAATTCTTTGCCGTAAACATATTCTTCAACAATATATTTTGCCACATTGAATCCGGATCCCGTCACATAATAATTACTTCTTCCCTGCCGTGTATTAATCTCAAAGAACTTAAATTTGCCGTCTCTTTTGTCGTACTTGATATCAAAATTGGAGAATCCAACATAATGCAGGTCTTCCAGAAGATTCTTCACTTTCATCATCAGTTCTTCATTCGGCTCCGTAATGATCACCGCATGATTTCCCAGGCCGTGCGGAGTATGCTCCTCCAGAAGAACATGTCCCAGACACATCATCTTCACTTTTCCGTTCCGATCCGAATAGGAAGTCAATACATACATGTATTCATCATTTCCCGGAATCATATCCTGGATAATCAGCTTATCTGTATAGCCGGCACCATAGATCTGACCAATCACGCGCTCCAACTCTTCCCTGTCTTTGATCGTATAGACTTTATTCTGTGTTTCAAACTCATGCTCCCAATACTGGATACTATCCGATGGTTTCAGAATCACCGGAAACTGGAAATTCATCTCAAAATCCATTCCCATGGATGCATCGTAAATCAAAGTGCCCGGATAATCCACCCCGTGCTTTTCACAGAGCTTATAGAATGTCTCTTTCTGCTGCAGGCTGTTCATCAGTTCAAAATCAATGTACGGAGCAATGATATTGTCAGCAAGCTCGCTCTTATGCTTACTGATCAAAGCCACATAACTGTCCCCACATCCGATCAGGACAATCTTTTTATCCGCATGTTTTTTTGCAAAATGATTAACCGTCTTAAGGAAATAATCATCGGTATCGATCTTCGGGTTCGGATGATATTCGATGATCTTACTGTTATAGCTTGGTCCCGTTGGGAATTTTCCGAATATATATGTCTTTACCCGGTATTGTTCATAAAAAGCACGCGCAACACTGTATGTGTTGATATCGCCCCCCAAAAGTACCGGGATAAATTCTTTGTCTTGAAATTTCATGATTTGAAAAACTGCTCCTTCCTGATTGATACATATCACTTGATTATAACGCAGGCGAAGTACCAGTGTCAAGGAATGACCTTCTATTTGTCACATCCATCAACGTCACTTCGCCTCTTTTTTCGCCAGATCACTTGCCTTTACAACGGCATCCTTCCCGTAGCGTTTGCAAATGCTCTCCATTGCAGTATTCAATTTCTTATGCTTTTCAGACAGCTTCGCTCTTTTCGTCTGTTCTGCAACAAACTCTGCATCGAACATACTAATCTGTTCCGGCTGTCCGCTATCCATAAGCTTAGACGATCGGATACCGAGAAGCCGGATCGGTTCTCCACTCCAGAGTTCGTCAAACAGCCGGCAGGCCTCCTCGTATATCACCTGATCTTCATCAGATGGGCGCGCAAGCTGTTTTTGATGGGATACACTCTGGAACGTCGCGTATTTAATCTCCGTGCTCACCATGCTTGCTTTCTTGCCGGCTTTGCGCAGTCTTCTTCCCACACTCTGTACGAGTTCGTAAAGCACCTTCACTGCCGCTTCGCGGGTAACTGCATCCTGCGGTAACGTCGTAGAATTTCCGATTCCTTTTGCCGCGGTCTCCTCAGACTGTACGGAAGAGTCATCCATTCCGTTTGCAAATTCCCAGAGCATACGTCCATGACTCTTCAAATGCAATTCCAGAATTGAAGGATCCGTCTGTGCCAGATCTCCAATCGTGGAAATTTCCAGTTTTTGCAGCGTTTCCACACTTGCTCTGCCTGCCATAAAGAGATCCTGCACCGGAAGCGGCCACATCTTCACACGGATCTCTTCCGGAAATAAAGTATGGACCCGGTTTGGTTTTTCAAAATCCGATGCCATCTTTGCCAACAGTTTGTTGCTGGAAATTCCGATATTCACCGTAAATCCAAACATCTCATATATTTTGTCCTTAATTTCAAAAGCGGCCGCCACCGGAGAAGCATATTTTCCTGCAATTCCGGTGAAGTCCATATAGCATTCATCCACACTGACCTGTTCGATCTCCTTCGTGTATCCTCGCAGGAATTCCATCAGTTTTTCGCTATAATTATGGTATAGTTTATGATCCGGCGGCTCCATATGAAGATTCGGACATTTCCGCATGGCATTTGCTACCGGTTCCCCGGTGCGGATTCCGAACTTCTTCGCCGGAATGGATTTTGCCAGAACAACACCATGGCGGGACTTCTGATCCCCGCCAATAATCGCCGGTATCGTACGAAGATCAAGCGCCGCCCCATTTTTCAGTTGTTCCACAGCCGTCCAGCTTAAATATGCAGAATTCACATCAATATGAAAAATAATCGGACGCATGATTTTGCCTTCCTGTTAAACTTCTTATAGTTATACTTCTACTTTCTTTTCTTCTTCCATTTCTGTTTCCGCCGTATTTTCCGCTTCTGATTCTGTTTCTTCAACAACTTCTTTTCGCGGTCTTTCGGTACGGAAACTCCTGATTGTCAATTTTTTGATTTCTTTTAACAATTCATCTGTGACTTGTCCTTCTTTTAGACGCCACTTCCAGTTACATCCGAGCGTAGAAGGCTTGTTGATCCTTGCCTCATTTCCAAGTCCCAGATAATCCTGCAGCGGGATCACGCAAAGATTTGCACTGCTCATCATCGCGAGCTTAATGATCTCCCAGTTGATTTCTTCCTCACCGACTTCCTTATCGATATATTCAAAAAGGAATTCTTTCTGTTCTTCCGTGAGTGTCCCAAACCATGAAAGAAGGGTATCATTGTCATGCGTTCCCGTGTATACCACGCAGTTTCTGTCATAAGAATGCGGAAGATATCCCGTATCCTCGTCCGGTTCAAATGCAAATTCCAATACCTTCATATTCGGATAACCACTGTCTGCTACCAGTTTTTCTACGGATGGGGTCATAAGCCCAAGATCCTCCGCGATCACTTCCCGCTTCCCAAGTTTCCGCTCTAAAGTCCGGAACAGATCCATCCCCGGTCCTTTCTCCCAATGGCCGCCCATTGCCGTCTCATCGCCAAACGGAATGGAATAATACTCGTCGAAACCTCTGAAATGATCGATTCTCACTACATCATACAACCTGTAGCAGTGCTCCATTCTTCGTGTCCACCATTCATAATCTGTATTCTTATGATAATCCCAGCGATAAAGCGGATTTCCCCACAACTGACCCGTAGCGGAAAATGCATCCGGCGGACAGCCTGCCACAGCAACCGGCAGATTGTCACTGTTAAACTGGAAGAGTTGCGGATTCGCCCATGCATCCGCACTGTCAAACGCAACATAGATCGGAATATCACCAATGATCTTAATCCCCTTATTATTTGCATATTCTTTCAGTTTTGTCCACTGCTGCAGGAATTTAAACTGCAGATATTTATAAAATTCAATTTCGAAATAACAATTTTCCCGATAATAATCAAGCGCAAATCCCCAACGGAGACGGATATCTTCAGCCCATTCATTCCACGCAGCTCCGTCAAAGCGTTCCTTTACTGCCATAAAGAGCGCATAGTCATCCAGCCAGAAAGCATTTTCCTGTATAAACTTCTGAAATTCCGGCACTTCATAAATTTTGCTACGCTCATACGCCTTATAAAGAAGTTTAAATCTTTCTTTGTAAATCTTCCCATAATCTAGACTTTGTGGATCATCTCCAAAATCACAGGCGTCACATTCTTCTTTGGTCAGCACCCCTTCCTCGATCAACGCCTCAAGATCGATAAAATACGGATTCCCCGCAAAGGTTGAGAAGGACTGGTATGGTGAATCCCCGTAACTGGTCGGTCCCAGTGGGAGTATCTGCCAGTAAGACTGTCCCGCCTCTGCAA
Source organism: Bariatricus sp. HCP28S3_A4 (assembly GCF_052066395.1). Taxonomy (NCBI): domain Bacteria; kingdom Bacillati; phylum Bacillota; class Clostridia; order Lachnospirales; family Lachnospiraceae; genus Bariatricus; species Bariatricus sp. HCP28S3_A4. Next base: position 44,889 of record NZ_JBQHSE010000007.1, read on the forward strand.
GTTTATCTACAAATTCATACGCCTCTTTCGAAAATGCCCCGATTCCATATTTGGACGGAAGGCTTGTAATGGGAAGTAATATTCCCCCTGCTCTTTTCATCTTTTGTTTCCTCCTGATTCCCGTCTGTATTGTTTCATTTACAGACTTTTCTCCTTTTAAAATCATACCATACATTCCATGTCATGGCTTTACAAAAAACTATACTTGTTTTCTCACTTTTTAGAGGTCTTTCTTCATTTTCCGTACTATTCACACGGATAAGTCATTCCCCACTGTTCTCGGATCGAATCCATCATCTTCATAACACGAAGCGTTTCACTGTGCGGCATCTCCGGACACTCTGTTTTCCCCTCTTCGATTGCCTTCATGCAGGAGATAACTTCATATTCATAGCCGTTGATCTGCTGCGGCCGTTCATATCTGGCAATCATCTTCCGCGCCAGATCAAACACCCTGATTTCTTCACAGTTGTTAATATTCTGCACTTCGATGTATCCCTTATCCCCGTTTATGACACCCTGGCGGTCCGTCTGCGCCAGCATGTCGCTGTGGAGAACTGCCATTTTTCCGTCCGCAAACGTCAGCGTAATGCTGTTCATCCAATCAATTCCGGCCGGAGACAGCACTGCTGTCGAAGTAATATTCTGCACGTCTTCATGAAATGCCATAAGAGCAAAATTGATCGGATACACACCCAGATCCAGAAGAGCACCTCCCGCAAGTTCCGGTTTCTGCATACGTTCCACATGCGGAAGTACGTAACCCAGATTCGCGGTCAACGAGGTCACCTTACCGATCACACCACTGTCTACAATCTCATCAATCATCTTTCTGCTCGGCATATATCTGGTCCAGATCGCCTCTGCCAGAAGAAGTCCCTTGTCCTTAGCCATCCGAATCAATTCCTCTGCCTGCTTAGCATTTACGGTAAATGCTTTTTCCACAAGAACATGTTTTCCGTGCTCAAGACACATCTTCGTGTGCTGATAATGATGAGAATGTGGAGATGCCACATACACCAGTTCCACTTCCGGATCTTCCAGCATCTCCTCATAAGAGCCGTATGCCTTCTCAAAATCCCATTTATCAGCAAATTTTTTTGCACGTTCAATTTCACGGCATGCAACTGCATATTTCTCTACCGCATCAATTCCGCTCACCGCTTCTGCCATGCTGTTAGCAATATTTCCCGCTGCCAAAATTGCGAATTTCATTTCCCTTTGTCCCCTTTCTTTGCACCACTAAACTCAGATAAAATTATTGTATCATAGACAAAAAGAAGACGCAAACTCCAAAAAGTCATTCTCATGATTCTTTTCGGGGTCTGCGTCCTATAGAAATCCTTTATGAAATTATTCTGTATTCATTTACTTTACTTCGCGAACTCTCTGCTTCACTCTTGCCTCAAGTTTTCCATCCACCTCATCGATCAGAATGGTGTCTCCGCTTCCCACATTGCCACCAAGGATCAGCCGTGCCGCCAGCGTCTCCACATTCTTCTGCAGATACCGTTTCAACGGTCTTGCACCGTACATCGGATCATAACCACCCTCGACCACATGCTGTTTTGCAGCCTCTGTCAGTTCTACATCCAGCTCCTTATCTTCCAGACGTTTATTCACATCCGCAACCAGAAGATCAATGATAGAGTAAATGTTGTCCTTCGTCAGTGGTCGAAACATGATCGTCTCATCCAGACGGTTCAGGAATTCCGGCCTGAAGTGTGCTTTCAGATCATTCATGACCATCTGCTCTGCTTCCGGCTTGATGCTGCCGTCCTCATCAATACCGTCCAACAGATATGTGGATCCGATATTGGAAGTCATGATCAGGATCGTGTTCTTAAAGTCCACAGTCCTGCCCTGTGAATCGGTGATTCGTCCGTCATCCAGAACCTGAAGAAGCACATTGAACACATCCGGATGTGCCTTTTCCACCTCATCAAACAGAACGACCGAATACGGTTTTCTCCGCACGGCCTCAGTCAGCTGTCCGCCTTCGTCATATCCGACATATCCCGGAGGCGCTCCGATCAAGCGGGATACAGAATATTTCTCCATATACTCACTCATATCGATACGCACCATGTTGTTCTCGTCATCAAACAGGCTCTCTGCAAGTGCTTTGGCAAGCTCCGTCTTACCTACACCGGTAGGGCCAAGGAACAGGAACGAACCGATCGGCTTCGTCGGGTCTTTGATTCCTGCCTTGGAACGGATAATCGCTTCTGTAACCTTCTGCACACCTTCATCCTGACCGATCACACGCTTATGCAGTTCCTTGTCAAGATTAAGCGTCTTACTTCTCTCACTTTCATTCAACTTCGCCACCGGAATTCCGGTCCAACGAGAAATGATCTTCGCGATCTCTTCTTCGGTCACGCTCTCATGAACCAGAGACATATCTTCGTCTTTTACCTTCTCTTCTTCCGCTTCCAGCTGCTTCTGAAGCTGTGGCAGGCGTCCATACTGAAGCTCAGCCGCCTTGTTCAGATCATACTGTTGCTGAGCCGTCTGGATTTCCCGGTTGACCTGTTCAATCTGTTCACGAAGTTTCTGCACGGATTCAATGGAACGCTTCTCATTGTCCCACTGGGCTTTTCGCTTTGCAAACTCTTCCCTGTGTTCTGCCAGATCCTGCTGCAGATGCTGCAGTCTCTCCTGACTTAACCGGTCATCCTCTTTCTTAAGAGCAGCTTCCTCGATCTCCAGCTGCATGATCTTTCGATTCAGCTCATCCAGCTCTGTCGGCATAGAATCCAGTTCTGTCTTAATCAGCGCACATGCTTCATCCACAAGGTCGATGGCTTTATCCGGCAGGAAACGATCGGAAATATACCGGTTCGACAAGGTTGCGGCTGCCACAAGTGCTCCGTCTGTAATCTTGACTCCATGAAATACTTCATAGCGTTCTTTCAGTCCACGCAAAATCGAAATCGCATCTTCCACCGTAGGTTCATCCACAGTAACCGGCTGGAAACGACGTTCCAACGCTGCATCTTTCTCAATATACTGACGATACTCATCCAGTGTGGTTGCACCGATACAGTGGAGTTCACCTCTCGCCAGCATCGGCTTCAGCATATTGCCGGCATCCATAGCACCTTCACTCTTGCCGGCCCCAACGATCGTGTGAAGCTCATCAATGAAAAGAATAATGTTTCCATCGCTATTTTTTACTTCCTCAAGAACCGCTTTCAAACGTTCCTCAAATTCACCACGATACTTCGCACCGGCAACAAGCGCTCCCATATCCAGAGCGAAAATCTTCTTGTCCTTCAGTCCTTCCGGCACATCACCACGAACGATTCGCTGTGCAAGGCCTTCCACGGCCGCCGTTTTACCGACACCGGGTTCACCAATCAGAACCGGATTATTCTTCGTCTTGCGTGAAAGAATCCGGATCACATTCCGGATCTCTGCGTCACGCCCGATAACCGGATCCAGCTTCTGCTCTCTCGCACGTTCTACCAGATCCTGTCCATATTTATTCAGTGTATCATACGTTGCTTCCGGATTATCGCTGGTCACTCGCTGATTTCCTCTTACCGTAGAAAGTGCCTGAAGGAATCCCTCTCTCGTCACTCCCAGTTCTCTGAAAAGCGCCTTCATATCCCGGCTGGCATACTTCATAAGAGCAAGGAACAAATGCTCAACGGAAACATATTCGTCTCCCATCTGCTTCGCTTCATCCTCACCGTGAACCAACACATTATTCAGATTCTGCCCGATATACATCTGACCGCCCTGAACTTTCGGACGCTTCCTCAGGGCTTCCTCCACACGGTTGATGATCGTTTCTTTCGAAATCCCCATCTTTTCAAATAATTTCAAAATCAAACTGTCATCGATCGTAAGAAGAGCATATAATAAATGTTCCTGCTCAACCTCCTGATTGCCGTAGTCCATCGCTACTTTCTCGCAGCCCTGAACTGCCGCCATGGAGCTTTGTGTAAATTTGTTAATATTCATAACACACGCCTCCTTTATAAAAACTGATACAAATAGTGTACTCAGAACAACCCTTTTCTTTGTTCTAGTTGCAATATAACACTAATTATTAGCACTGTCAAGGGTTGAGTGCTAATTTTATAAAGAATTTAAACTCCTCATCCATTTCTTCTTTCTAAAAACCACTAGCGACATTCCAAACCTCACGCACTCCTCAAGCGACAAAATGAAATACACATACGGTATCTCCAACTTCCACACAAACGCGCTAAGAAGCCCCAGCGGCACTCCGAAAATCCAGGTTCCGATAAAATCAATCCACATCACATAGTTCGTCTTTCCGCCGCTTCGGATGATACCTCCGCCCAGTAACATATTCTGGACCTTCACCGGCGCAATCAGAGCATAGACGATCAGAAGCTGAACCGCCGTTTTATGAACTTCTGCCTCGACATGATAAATCTGCACATAAAATCTGCTCACTATACAGATAGCTGCCGAAAACGCCAATGATCCACACAGTCCATAAATCATCAGCCTCTTCGCTTCCCAATATGCCCGGTCATATTCTCCCGCGCCAAGCGCCTTTCCAATCAGGATAGCGGCCGCCTGGGACAATCCGCTCAGCGCTCCCATCATCAGTGTCTGGATCGGGATCGTCAGAGTCATGGCAGCACAAGCAGCTGTCCCGATATTACCGTAAATCGCAGCATATACATTTTCCCCAAGACTCCACAAAAATTCGCAGATGATGATCGGGCACAAAATCTTAAGGAACATTTCTGCATATTCTCTTGTCATTCTTCCTTCCGTTTTCAGACGAATCTCATTCTTCCTGCAAAAATGAATTCCAAATCCGATTGTAATCAGGCAAGCCGTCCACTGCGAAATCACGGTTGCTGCCGCAGCTCCTCTTACCCCGAGCTGCGGCAGCCCGATTTTCCCGAAAATAAGCAGATAATTCAAAGCTGTATTCAGAACTGCTGAGGCCATACTCGCATACAGCGGAAACATAGCCGCTTCCATACAGCGCAGCAGCGTTGAGAGGATCGATACGATTGCCATCGGGACAAAGGCCAGCGCCAGAATCCGGAGATATTCTGCTGCTATCCCTCTCGTCACTTCATCCTTCGTGTACAGCCACATAATCTGTCCCGGAAAACACATGCTCACAAAAACCGCAAGCATGGCAAGTCCCAGCGCAAGCTTCAGATTCAGTCGAAAGCTCCGCCCCACCTCGCCCGCATCCTTTTGCCCGATATACTGGGAAATCATGATTCCTGCCACGGCAGCAACCGCCCCCAGAAGCACCGTATACAGCGAAGAAAACTTTCCGCCAAGCCCTACGCCCGCTATACTTGCACTTCCCAGTCTGCCGATCATCATCTGATCCACCACACTGAAGGATGCCTGTAAAAGCGACTGCAGTGTGACCGGAACGGCAATTTTTAATACCGTTTTGTAAAATGGTTCTCTGCTATTTAGAGTCTTCACCATATTTTCCTCCACTCTTCTTTTTCAGCTCCATCATTTTCACGCTTCCCCGTTCCACAAGATACACCGGAAGCCGCACCGTCTGCTCATCCCAAATTCCCTGCTTCAATTTACTGAGGAGCCTCACCGCCTGCTTTGCCCTCTCTTTTGTGTCCTGCCGTACACTTGTAAGTTCCGGGCTCACCCTCTCACAGAGCGGGCTGTCGTCAAAACCTGCCACAGAAATATCATCGGGCACACAGATCCCCTGTTCCTGAAGGCTGTGCATCAGTTCCGCCGCGTAGAAATCCGACACAGCAAAGACAGCCGTGTATTCCAGGATCTCTCCCAACCTTTCCCGATACATCCTCTTTCTTGCTTCCTTCTCAAAAGGGATCTGCAGAAATCCCACTTTCTGCTCTCCCAATGCCGCTTTGCAGCCTTCGATCCGTTCTTTATCCATGTAGATATAGTTGTCGGCAATACACAAAACCTTCTCGTGTCCCATCCGCTTCAGATATTCTCCCATCTGCCATCCGCCGTCATAATCATCGATGATCAGATTACAGATGCGCTCCGTCTCCCCAAAATATCCGTCATATACAACAAACGGAATGTGCATGGATTCCCGCCATGTTGGGAATGTATTTTTTCTCTTCCAGCAGTGCCTGCACCCGTTTCACCGTCTCATCCGAGATTTTTTTGGTCTTCCCGTGAATCACATTGGATACCGTCGTCGTACTGAGCCCCAGTTCCTCTGCTATGTCTGCGATCCGCACTCTCCCTTGTTCCATCACTCTTACCTCTCATTCCATCCGGTTCTCTCCTCAAAACCCTTTTTCGTTTTCATATGATAAAGTATAATAAAAGCCTTGGATTTTCGGAAGAGGTTAAACGCATAATCTATCCCAAAAATCCAAGACTCGATTTGTAAAATATATACAAACCATACAGTTTTCTTTCTTTTTTCTGCCATCCATGTTAGAATAAGAAAGTATGCTTTACGGCATTAATTTCATGTTTGGGGTATGATGATTATGAGTAAAACAAAAACGCTGGACCTGACTTGCGGTCCTATTTTTAAAACACTGTCCGAACTGGCTCTGCCAATTATGGCTTCTTCCTTTCTCGGAACTGCCTACAGCATCACCGATATGGCCTGGATCGGTATGCTCGGATCCAAAGCTGTGGCTGGAATCGGGGTCGGCAGCATGTTTGTCTGGCTGTCTCAGGGGGTTGTTGCACTTGCCAGAATGGGTGGACAGGTTAATGTGGCGCAATGCTGCGGCAGAAATGATACGGAAGAGGCAACTCACTATGCCTCCTGTGCACTCCAGCTTACGATCGTGTTCGCTTTCATTTATTCTGCCTTTTGCCTGATCTTCATGAAACCGTTGCTTTCATTTTTCAATCTGTCCGACGCAGAATCTTATTCTGCCGCCGTAATCTACATGAAAGTAACCTGTGGGCTCATTCTGTTTTCTTTTCTGAGTCTTACACTGACCGGACTCTTTACGGCCCAGGGAGATTCCCGGACTCCCTTCCTTGCCAATCTGATCGGGCTGGTCGGCAATATGATCCTGGATCCGCTGCTGATCTTAGGTATCGGTCCCTTCCCACGGTTGGAGGCCATGGGTGCCGCCATCGCGACCGTAACAGCACAATTCCTTGTTATGTCGGTGATGATGATCCATATTTTTCTTCCGAAAAGCGGAAAAAATATTTTAAAGCATGTAAAGCTATTCTCCCTCAGTCCACGCAAATACTATCGTTCCATCTGCAGAATCGGGATCCCGACGGCACTTCAGAGCAGTCTGTACTGTATGATCTCCATGGTACTGACCCGCATGATCTCCGGATTTGGAGCCGCCGCAGTCGCGACACAGCGTGTTGGAGGGCAGATCGAATCTCTCTCCTGGAATACCGCAGATGGTTTCGGGGCAGCATTAAATGCATTTGTGGGGCAGAATTATGGTGCAAAAAAATCAGACCGAATCCGCAAAGGCTATTCTATTTCCCTGCGTATTCTGGTAATATGGGGCGCACTGATCAGTGCTGCATTTATTTTCCTTCCGACTCCGATCTCCCGCCTGTTCTTCCATGAAGCAGAAGCCATCCAGATTTCCGCCGAATATCTGGTCATTCTTGGTTTCAGTGAAATCTTTATGTGTGTAGAACTCATGACGGTCGGTGCACTCTCCGGTCTCGGGAAAACAACACTTTGCAGTGTAATCAGCATCACCCTTACCGGAGCCCGAATTCCCCTCGCCATGTTCCTTACCAGTATCGGAATGGGATTATCCGGAATCTGGTGGGCCCTGACGATTTCATCCATCGCCAAAGGAATTCTCTTCTACCTGACGTTCAAATATACGGAGCGGAAACTATAATATGCTTTTGCTTGCGAAATATTCCCCGGTATTCTATACTGAAAATATAGTCACATTTTGTCGAATATCATCGATGAGGGGGAATACGATATGGCAAGGGGAGCACGAAAACGTAAATCGAAAAAACGAAATAAAATTATTTATATTCTTTTACTGATACTTCTTTTACTGCTGATTCTGGATGGTTTTGCTGTCAAAAGCTGGATATCTGAAACTAGACAGACGAAGGAAACACCACCGGTTTCTGCCTCGGCAAAAGATTCCGAAACAGCGATTCAGGCTGCAGACACTTCGGATGCAGTCACAGAAGCTGCCCTTTCCACGAAAGAAGTATCTTTGATGGCAGTCGGCGATAATCTGATCCATACTGCAGTTTGGCAGTCCGGCCTGCAGTCTGACGGCAGTCATGACTATACGCTTCTCTACAGTAACCTCGCACCCTATCTGGAGACATGTGACCTGAAAGTCATCAATCAGGAAACCATCTTCGGTGGTGATGAAAAAGGGCTCCGGGATTACCCGGTCTTCAACTCTCCCGAGGCGATTGGCGACACTCTGGAGGAAGTCGGATTCAATGTTGTCCTGCATGCTTCCAACCACGGCTTTGACATGGGTCTGGACGGATTACTGAACTGTGTTTCATTCTGGAAGACCAGCCATCCCGCCATGACGGTCCTGGGCATTTATGAAACCCGGGAAGAACAGTCCCAGATTCCAGTGCTCGAGATAAACGGAATTAAATTTGCACTGCTGAATTATACATACAGCCACAACGCAGAAACCTTCAGCACAAAGGCTGAAGGCCATCTGAATATGCTATGTAATTATGATGCCAATTCGCGTTACATCGATTTTAACACGATTCATCCGCAGGTTCTTGACGATATCCGCCGCGCAGAATCGATGGCTGATTTTACCATCGTATTTCCGCACTGGGGCATCGAATACACAATGGAAGCAACTGCTCAGGAGATTACCTTTGCGAGTCAGATGGCTGAAGCCGGTGCCGACCTGATCATCGGAACACATCCTCACGTCATTCAACCTGTAGAATGGGTCACCGCCGATAACGGGAACCGCGCACTTTGCTATTATTCTCTGGGCAATTATACCTCTGCCCAGGACGGTGTTGCCCAAATGCTTGGCGGCATGGCCAATCTTACCATCGTACAGGACGAATCCGGCACCTATATCCGCGAGGACAGTATCAAGGCAATTCCGTTAGTGACACATTTTATTTATCCCGGATGGACCGGGTCCAGTGTCGTAGAAAGCACCTATCTTCTGGACCATTATACAGAAGAACAGGCCGCAAAACACGGACTTCGCAATGCCTGGGGTATCATTCTGACAAAAGACGAATTACTGTCTCTGGCACAAAATACATTTGGAGAATATCTCAGCATGGAATAACCCATGCCGAGATATTTGTTTTTCGATCGATTTATTTAAACCGTCATCCTCTTCGCATCTTCCATTTCCCAAAGGGATCTGTGATTCTCACATTTTTCCAGATCCGGACACTCACCTCTTACATACGCATAAACCGGCTCCCGATGCTCATATTCCGCAATCACCTGATCCAGTTTTGCCAGCATTCTCTCTTTGTCTTTCGGAAGTGTTCCTTTTACTCTGACTTCAATAAAATCGTGAAATCCGTCGTACAGGATCTCGTTCCCTTTCAGATGTTCCAGCAGGCAGCGTTCTTCACGCAGGTTTTCCACCTCATCGGCAGGCACGAACGTGCCGTCTTCAATATGTCGGTACAACGGCACTTCCTTATGAAGAAACATCGAAAAATTCACCACATGTCTTGGATGCGTGCGGTTCAGGAAGTCCGCAAGTGCTTCTGCATTTTCCGTTCCTCTTCCCTTACCGGCAACTCCCGTCATGATATGCGCATCAAACAGCATCCCAGCCTTCTGGATTCTTTCGATCGCAGCTATCGCCTGTTCCTGATCATGATCCTTCTCCATAAACTTCAGAACATCATCCAGGCCGCTTTCAATTCCCAGATAAAGATGACGTACCCCGTTCTTATATAACAGTTCCAGTTCTTCTTCCGATTTTCTCAGGATGCTGGTGACGGTTGCATCCATATTAATGCAATAACATTCTGGGAAATATACGTGGATCTTGTCCAGAATCTCCATCAAATGTTCCGTTTTCAATCCGAACGCATTTCCGTCTCCCAGAAAAATCTTTTTCGGATTTCCACCCAGTTCAGCGACTCTTTTAAGTTCTTCCTCAATCTGCTCCATCGGCAGTTCCCTGTACTTCAGATGCCGGAATAAATTGCAGAACTTGCACCGGTTATAAGAACACCCTACCATAACCGGAAGCATAAATGACGCTCTCTCCATAGGAGCACGGCATATCTGACCTTCATAATTCATATTCATTCACCTCACATACTGACGCTTTCATTCGTTCTTACACAGACCTTTTGCTTTTCTGCTTTCAGTATAAATTCATTTTCCTCTCAGGTCAATTGCATACCTGATTTTCTTCGCAAATCCCGTCATTCCATATCGGTATATTCAAAAATTGAAGGTGAAAACCATGTCTGATTATTATATTGCAACGATACCGAAAGATGATATCCGGGTCAACCGGCAGATCGATCAGCTTCTCACTGCAGAGGGCATACGGCGCGACGCCCATCTGGACTACACCTGCGCCATGTTTGATGAATACCTAAATGTCATTGCAACCGGAAGCTGCTTCGGCAATACCCTGCGCTGCATGGCAGTGAGCAGTGTCCATCAGGGAGAAGGTCTCATGAACCAGATTGTGTCCCACCTCATGGAAGTACAGTTTGAACGTGCAAATACACATCTGTTTCTCTATACCAAATGCAGCTCTGCCTAATTTTTCGGCGATCTTGGTTTTTATGAGATTGCGCGCATTGATGAACAGATCGTTTTCATGGAAAACCGCAAAACCGGATTCTCCCGCTATCTTCAGAAACTTTCTTCTGAGAAAAAAGATGGAACTCGCGTTGCGGCACTGGTTATGAACGCCAATCCTTTTACATCCGGTCATCAGTATCTTGTCGAAAAAGCCGCCTCGGAAAACGATGTTCATCCACTATTAAAAGAAAGGAAGGTAGGATAAAACCATGCAAGGATACGAAGTAACTTTACCTGAAATGCTTGCCTGCCGTGAACACCGGGCACTTCTTCAGCAGGAACTGATTGCCAGATATCATTGCCCTGTTATTTCTTTTTGTATGAATATTCCCGGTCCCAACAAAACAACTCCACAGATACGTTCTGCTTTTGAACATGGATTAAAAATTCTTGAAGAGCAGCTTACTTTACAGAAAATTCCGGTTTTAGAAGCCATTCCGATTCACGAAGTCACCGGAGATGAATGGATCGCCGCAGTCAAATTTCCTGCCAGCTCCATCAAGACACTTACTACACAGATTGAAGAAACGGATTGCTTCGGCCGCCTTTTTGACATCGATGTAATTGACATCACCGGCGAAAAGCTCTCCAGACCCATCTATCGCAAATGTCTGATCTGCGGCAGACAGGCGCAGGAATGTGCCAGTTCCAGACGCCATTCTGTCAAAGAAATGCAGGATAAAATTGAAGAAATTCTTGAAAAAGGGATGTAGCTTAAAGCCACATCCCTTTTTTAATATTTCCTATATGATAAATCTATAAATCATTCTAACCCCGATCTTCCATCGCCACAAAATCTTCATGATGCCCCACATATTTATAGGCAGGACGAATGATCTTATTGGCATTGATCAGCTCTTCCAGACGATGCGCACTCCATCCAGGCATACGCGCAATCGCGAAAATCGGCGTAAAAAGCTCTTCCGGTATACCAAGCATAGAATATACAAACCCACTGTAGAAATCCACATTTGCACATACATTCTTGAACAGTTTGCGATGTTCCATAATCAGCTTTCCTGCAAGCCGTTCTACCATTTCATAAAGTTCGAACTCTTCTGTACGTCCCTTTTCTTCTGCCAGTTCCTTCGCAAATTTCTTCAAAATCACTTCTCTTGGATCAGACAGCGTATACACTGCATGTCCCATACCATAAATCAGGCCTGTACGGTCAAAGGCCTGTTTGTTCAGAATTTTCTGAAGATAATCAGATACTTCCTCTTCGTTCTTCCAGTCCTTCACATTGGCCTTGATATCTTCAAACATCTTCTGCACTTTCAGATTCGCGCCACCGTGACGCGGCCCTTTCAAAGATCCAATGGACGCTGCCACAGAGGAATATGTATCGGTTCCTGACGAAGAAACAACGTGCGTCGTAAATGTTGAGTTATTACCACCACCATGCTCTGCATGCAGAATCAGCGCAATATCCAGGACTTTTGCCTCGAGCTCTGTATAGTCACCATCCGGTCTGAGCATCAGAAGCATATTTTCTGCAAGTGACAGTCCTTTCCTCGGATTTTTAATAAAAAGCGAATCATCCTTCCTGAAATGACGATAAGCGTGATACGAATATACCGCAATCAGTGGAAGTTTTGCAATCAAACTCAACGACTGACGCAGCACATTATCCGGTGAAATATTTTCCGGATCTGAATCATAGGTATAAAGCGTCAAAATGCATCTTTGCATAGAGTTCATAATATTCGCATTGGATGCCTTCATGACTACATCGCGAACAAATCTACCGCTTAGATTTTCAAGTTCGAACATTACTTTTAGAAACATATCCAGTTCTTCTTTAGTAGGAAGCTTACCAAACAAAAGCAGATAAATCGTTTCTTCAAATCCAAACCGTCTTCCTTCCAGCCCCTTCACAAGATCATTAACATTGATCCCTTGATAATAAAGCGTCCCTTCCGCCGGAATTCTCCTTCCGTTTATCAGATTAAAGCCGCTTACATCAGACACTTCGGTCAACCCTGTCAGTACACCCTTACCGGCAGAGTCACGCAATCCTCTTTTTACATCATATTCTATATACAGGTTCGGGTCGATATGATGCATCTTCATCAATTCTTCTGTAAGGACTTCCATATCTTTTTTCAGTATACTTGGTTCTTCCATATCCATCATTTCATTCTCTGCCATATACGTACCTCCTGTTTAAACAAAATTTCTTATTATTCTACACGAAACTTCATAAGAATACAATCACTTTTTGCAATTTCCATGCTATTTTTATGCATAATTTTAATTTTTTATCAGAAAACGCAGCTAAAATCATTGTCTTTCTGCAATCGCAACGGATTTTTCCGGCATATTATCTTGTTTTCACCCACGAACTTTCTGTGAATTTTTTTAATATCTCTTGTGTCTTTTCCAGAAACATATTAGAATAAAAACACTGGAGGAGGTGTTAATATGAATGAAGAAACCAAAAAGATCCAGAATGATAATGCAGAAATATTTGACAACGATTTTGAAGTAACCTGTGACGGTGATTTTCCTGATCTACCTTCGGACCTTGGAAATGATGCCTATAAAGATGTACTATCAAAGTTATCCGAACTGGATGATGAAGAGAGTATCGATTACCTGGAAGTAAATAAAACAAGAACCCTCCCATTTTCGAAAACGGTTCAGGATTACATGAAATCAGACAGCAAGACTTCCGATCCAGATCAGACATCGAAAAACAGTTCTGCCGGAAAACGTTTTCTCAGCAACGAGTGGTTGTATGCCACTGTTTTTGTCGTTGTCCTTATCATTTTAGCTGCTCTTGCTTACATGATCCGCTGATGCAAAAGACAGAAAGTGCCATCTCTTTATCGGAGATTTCACTTTCATTTTAGATTATTTATTAGAAACGTCTATCAGAATTGAATAAGATTTATCTCCTTTGATTGGATTTCGTGATGCATCTTTTTATATTACAACTATAGCACAAAATGCTCCGTATTGGAGCATTTTGACATATTTCGATACTATACTACAAAAAAAGAGTTTTTTCGATACACGCTATCCCTTAAACCGATATCCAACTCCGACTTCTGTCAGAATAAACTGCGGATTTGTCGGCTCTTTCTCAATCTTTCTTCTCAGAGCCGCCATAAACACCCTGAGATTTCCTGACTCAACTCCTTGACTGCTTCCCCATATCTCACTCAGAATATACCGGTGTGTCAGAACCTTTCCCCGGTTTTCGATCAGAAGATTCAGGATCTTATATTCCAATGGCGTCAAATGCACTTCATCACCGTCAATCATGACCAGATGCTTTTCCCTATCCACCGTCAGGTAATCACATACAAAAACAGGATCAGTTTCTTCCTGCTGCTGAACAGAACTTTTTCGAAGGCCAACCCGAATTCTCGCCATCAGCTCTCCCATATAAAATGGCTTTGTCACATAATCATCTGCCCCCATATCCAGTGCCTCAATCTTCTGCTGTTCTTCCTGACGGGCACTGACCACAATAATTGGAATCTGTGAGATCTCCCGGACTGCTTTCAGTACATCCATGCCGTCTCCATCCGGAAGTCCCAGATCAAGAATAACCATATCCGGACGATTTGCATAAAAAAGACTGATTGCCTCCTCAACCGTCTTGGCGATATAAAAGCCATAATTTTCTTTCTTTAGACTCATTGAAATAAAATTAATGATGTATTTATCATCCTCAACGAGTAAAATATGTCGTTTATCTTCCATCCGTATTCACCTGCTCTGCATTCAGCCAGAACACAAAACGTGCTCCGCCTTTCTTTCGGTTTTCTGCGTAAATTTCCCCTCCGTGTGCTTCAATAACAGCACGACAAATAGCAAGCCCGAGACCGATGCCGCGTTTACCATCTTCTCTGCCTGCTCCCTGTGTAATAAATTCGTCGAAAATATTTGGTAGTATTTCTTCCGAAATTCCCTCTCCTTCATCCTCGACAGCAAAAAACATTTTTTCTTTTTCATAGGAAACCGTGATCCAAATCCGGTCTCCCTCAACTGTATGCTTCATGGCGTTGTCAAGAAGATTAATGATCACCTGTACCATCATCCTTCCATCCATAGAGGCCACGACCAGTTCATCTGGCAGTTTTACTTCAAACTGCCTCTTATCACGCAGGCCGATGACATGCGTTGCCGCCTCATAAATGATGTCATCCACTACTTCCGGCTGTTTTGTGATAAAGGACTGACCGCTCTCAATCTTAGTCATACTCAGGATATTCTCCATCGTCTTCATAAGCCAGACTGCCTGCTCCTGTATCTCTCCCGCCAGTTCCTTTCTCATACCGGCATCCATTTCTTCCGCCTCAACCAAAAGTCCGGCATCCCCCAGAATGCCGGTAAGTGGTGTTCTGAAATCGTGTGAAATACTTCGAAGCATACTGCTCTTCAGCCGTTCTCGCTCCATCTGCGCTTTTGTGTCTTCTGTGATCTTCATCTGTTTTCTGAAGCGCACCGTTAGACTCGATGATATAAATGCCGCCACCAGAAAGAAGACCATCAACACAACATCATTCTGATTCATAATCGCAAATGTATGTACAGGAATCGTAAAGAAATAATTGAACATCAATACACTAAGAACTGCAGCCAGTGCACCATAAAAATACCCGGTCGTACAGACTGTGACCAGAAGCACACCCACAATGTAGATCATGAGTACATTTTCTTTTCCGATTCCCGCTTCTGCAAGCACGATAGAAAATCCTGTAGCAAGCAGCAGGATTCCGATAGATCGCCCTGCATACTTTATTACTTCTTTTTTTCTATTCATGCTTACTATTTTCCCATACTGGCAAGTAACCTGTCAATATCTTTTGTAAGTCCGACCACCATTAAATGGTCATCTGCTTTCATAATGTAATCTGTTCTCGGCAATACAACCAGTTCACTTCCCGCACGAATACCGAAAATATTAACATGATATTTAGCCCGAATATTCGCTTCACCTATGGTATGTCCGATCCACTCTTTTTTAGGCTGAATCTCAAATATTGAATAATCCTTACTGAGTTCAAAATAATCAAACACATGATTTGCACTGTATTTTACTGCCAGACGTTCTGCAATATCGCGGTCCGGATAAAACACCTCGTCCGCTCCGTTTCGTAGCAGGAATTTAGCATGAATATCCCGGTTTGCTTTACTGACCACATGTTTCGCCCCCAGCTCTTTCACCAGGCTGGTAATCTCCAGACTACTCTGAAAATTAGAACCGATACATACAAAGCAAATATCAAAATTCCCGACTCCCAGACTTCTTAAAACCTCTTCATTTGTACAATCTCCCACTTTTACCGATGTCGCTATGGAAAGAAGATCCTCTGTCTTTGCCTCATCCCGATCAATAATCATTACTTCATTACCAAGTTTTACCATATCCGCACACAGATGATGGCCAAATCTTCCCAATCCGATAATCAAAACCGATTTCATATTCCCTTCTCCTTTTCCCCATTATCCAATCGTAATCTGTTCCACCGGAAGTTTCACCGGTGCATCATGTTTATGTCCTCTCAGTGACAGTGCAAATGTCAGACTGCCGATTCTTCCGCAGAACATCAGAAAAATAAGTACCAGTCTGGAACTCTGGCACACCCCTCTGGTAATACCGGTCGACATTCCTACGGTTCCAATTGCCGAAAGCACTTCAAACAGTGCCTCTGAAAAAGCAAATACCGGCTGTCTCGCCATAATATACGTCACTGCTATGATTGAAAGAAACAAATTAGTACAAAGAACGACACTGGCTTTGCGGATCGCCCCATCATCCAATCGTCTGTTAAAAACATTACATCCTGATTCCTGACGGAGATTTGCCCGAACAAACACCAACAGTACCACAAGGGTCGATGTCTTGATTCCGCCTGCTGTGGATCCCGGACTTCCTCCGATAAACATCAGCACCATCGTCACAAACCTGCTTCCTTCGGTCAACGCCCCCGTATCTGTTGTATTAAATCCGGCAGTACGCGCTGTGATCGAATTAAAAAAAGAACACCAGATCTGTTCTCCCAAGGGAATCCCGCTCAATACATTATGACGCTCCATTATGAAAAACAATACTGCGCCTGTCAAAATCAAAGCGACTGTTGTAGAAATTACAATTTTTGTATGTAAACGAAATCGTTTCCACTCAAACTTATGGACTGACAAATCATCCCATACAAAGAATCCGATTCCTCCGACTACGATCAGTGTCATAACCGTTAGGTTGACAAGCCAGTCGCCTGAGTATCTGGTCAGAGAATTATATGCTCCCGTGCACCCCATCAGATCAAATCCGGCATTACAAAACGCCGAAACCGAATGAAAGATTCCATACCAGATTCCACGCCAGACCCCAAATTCCGGCACAAAACGAATCATAAGGATGAGTGCTCCGGCTATTTCAAAAAATGCAGTTCCTTTGATTATTTTCTTGGCAAGCTTAACGATTCCTCCAATCTGCAGGCTGTTGATACTTTCCTGCAAGATTCCCCTTGTTCTCAACCCGATCTTTCTCCGAAGCAGAATCGCCATATAAACACCCAATGTCATAAATCCCATACCACCAATCTGGATCAGGATAAGGATGATCACTTGTCCGAAAAGCGACCAGTGCTGCCAGGTATCAACCACCACAAGCCCTGTCACACATGCAGCAGAGGTCGATGTAAACAGTGAGTCCGCAAATGATGTCCATACTGCATCCCGCGAAGAAACCGGGAGCATCAACAAAATGCTCCCAGCCAGAATAATCAACATATATCCAAACACAATCATCTGTGTCTGCGTCAACTTTTTATAAAAAAACTTCATTGTATTTCTTCCCCTTGCGTATTCTCTTTCTCTTTCAGCGTATTCAGCGTATCAAGAAATGAATCCAGCTTTTTCATCAGACGCATTCCAAAAAAGAAAAGAAATCCTGCCAGCAGAAGAACCACAGCAACAGCAATTACCGGAAACATACTCTCACCGCCCCAACTTCACTCACTTATAACCAGTATTTCCCGAATAACAGGTTACATACATGATACACTGCCATGTGTTAAGATTGTGAAAAGATTCTTCGGAATGCGTTAATTTTATGTTGGTAATCATTCTATATTGCATTAAGACAATCTGTATTTTCATCCACAGCAACAGCCTTGACTAGCCTTTTTATTAATCGTATAATAAAATTCAAGAACCAGTAAAACAGAAGGGACGGAATACTATGAGAGCTTATGAAAGATTTTTAACCTACGCTGCGATCCGCACACCCAGTGATGAAAACAGCACAACTTCTCCTTCCAGCAAATGTCAGTTTGAGCTGGCAGATCTGTTGAAAGATGAAATGCTTGCAATCGGCATTGCGGATGCCCACGTAACTGAATACTGCTATGTTTACGGCACGATTCCCGCGACACCGGGTCTGGAGAGCAAACCTAAGATCGGCTTTATTGCACATATGGATACTGTTTCCGATTACTGTGATCACGATATCAAACCGATTGTACATGAAAACTATGACGGAGGTGATCTGGCGCTCGGGACCAGCGGACGTACGCTGTCTGTTAAAGATTTTCCTCATTTACCTTCGCTGAAAGGTCGCACCCTGATCACAACAGACGGCACAACCGTACTTGGCGCGGATGACAAAGCGGGCATTGCAGAGATTATGACCATGGCTGAGCGCCTGATCAAAGAAAATATTCCTCACGGAACCATCTGTATCGCATTTACCCCCGATGAGGAAGTCGGTGCCGGAACTGCACATTTTGATGTAGAAAAATTCGGAGCCGATTTTGCCTACACACTGGACGGAGATTCCGAAGGCGAGATTCAATATGAAAATTTCAATGCATGCAAAGCCGATTTTGAAATCACCGGTTTTGGCGTCCATCCCGGATCCAGCAAGGACACCATGATCAATGCATGCCTTGTTGCCATGGAGATCAACCAGATGCTTCCAGGATGCGAAACCCCGCGCGGAACAGAAGATTACGAGGGCTTCTTCCATCTTACAAACATGTCCGGTGATGTTACGAGCGCAGAACTTCATTACATTATTCGCGATCACGATAAGGACTACTTTGAGATGCGCAAAAATACCCTTCGTCTGATCGAGAAGGATCTGAACGCCAAATGGGGCGAGGGAACCGTCAAACTGACCATTACCGAACAGTATAAAAATATGTCCGAAATCATTGCAGGCTGCATGCACTTAATTGAAAATGCAAAACAAGCATGTGTAAATGCGAATGTTGCCCCGCAGATTCTCCCGATCCGGGGCGGCACAGACGGCTGCCAGCTCAGCTTCAAAGGCCTGCCGTGCCCGAACCTTGGAACCGGCGGTCATGCATATCACGGACCATATGAGCACATTACCGTAGAAGGTATGGATCAAGCGACCGACATTGTATTAGAACTTGTTAAGATTTATGCAAAATAGGAACAGCGAAAACGCGCCATCATCGGCGCGTTTTTCTTAATATATATTCCTTAACGTATTTCCATTTCGTTCTGCCATTCCCTGATCTGTCCGAGAATAATATTCATCAGTTTCGTCCGCGCTTCCACACTGGCCCATGCCACATGCGGCGTGATCAGAAGCTTCCGGCTGTCCTTGATCTTGAGAAGCGGATTATTTTCACTCATCGGTTCTTTGCAGAGCACATCCAGTCCTGCCGCAGCAATCTCCTCATTTTCCAGAGCATCGCACAAATCCTGTTCCCTCACGATCGGCCCACGCCCCAGATTCAGAAAAATGCTGCTCTTTTTCATCTTCCGGAATGCCTCTGCATCCATAAGCCCCTCCGTATATTCATTTAAAGGCGCATGTACTGAAACAATATCCGATTCCCCAAGAAGCGTTTCAAAATCAACCTGATGATAGCCTTCCTGAGGAGCGGCACCGGAAGGTGAACAATAGATAACCCTCGCCCCGAAAGCCTCCGCGATCCCGGCCACTCTTCTCCCGATATTGCCAAGTCCGATGATCCCCCACGTTTTCCCCGAAATCTCATGAAAATGCTCTGCAAAATGTGTAAAGATCGTGTCATTCACATAGCGTTCTTCCTTCACGTAATCGTCGTAATACCGCATCTTTTCCAGCAGATAAAGAAGCATCGCAAATGTATGCTGCGCCACCGTCTCCGTAGAATATCCGGCCACATTTCTCCAGGCTATTCCTCGCTTTTCCAGGTACTCCTTATCCAGATTATTGGTTCCTGTCGCTGTCACGCAGACCAGTTTCAATTTCTCAGCTTCACCGATGGTCTGCTCATTGATCTGCACTTTGTTCAGAATGATCACATCCGCATCCCGAACCCGGTTAGGCACCTCTTCCGATTTAGTAAAACCATATTTTACAACTTCACCCAATGCATCATAACTGGATAAATCAATGTCATCTCCTATTGTTTTTACGTCCAGAAATACGATTTTCATATTCAAGTTTCCTCCTGCAATCTTTCTTTATCCTGTTACTATACTTATTATAATAACACATTTTCCTGTCGGAAGTGTTGACATTTTCACATTTTTGATTGTATAATTGAGTCAATAAGAGCATTTGCGGATTATATTTTCCCTCTGGGGTCATGATATAATTTGCAGATGTTTTTTTTGGTTATAATCTAAATATACCTCGGAATATTCCCTTCATTCTAGGTGTTTGCATAGGAGGAATTGTCATGAATAAAAAGAAAAACATGAATCTCGCCATTGATATTCTGGTGGATATTGCCGGTGGAATTCTAATCGCAATCGGGGTTTACAACTTTGCTGCTGCCGCAAAATTTCCCATGGTCGGCTTTAACGGAATCGCTCTGATCTTCTATCACCTTTTCGGCTGGCCAATCGGTACAACTGCTTTGCTGCTCAACATCCCGGTTGCATTATTTACCTTCCGTATCCTGGGGCGAAGCTTTTTTCTGCGTTCGGTTCGTACCATTTTTATTACCTCATTTATCATCGACGTAATTGCACCTCTGTTTCCTACCTACACAGGTGACCGGCTTCTCGCTGCCATCTGCTGCGGTGTCCTCTCCGGACTGGGTTACGCCATGATCTACATGCGGGATTCTTCTACCGGAGGCTCTGACTTTATTATGATGTCCATCCGGGTACTGAATCCTCATCTGACGATCGGCAACATTACATTCGCCATGGACGCATTCATCGTACTTCTGGGAACCGTTCTCGTATCCAGAGACATGGACAGCCTGATCTACGGTGTAATCGTGAGTTACCTGATGTCTATCGTTGTAGATAAGACCATGTATGGTATCGACCGTGGAAAAGTTACTCTGATCGTAACCGAACACGGCCCGGAAGTGTGCGCGAAAATCGATGAAATCCTTGGCCGCGGCTCCACGATCCTCAAGGGAATCGGAAGCTATTCCAAACATCAAAAAGATGTGGTCATGTGCGCATGCAATAATAAACAAATGTACGGGATTCGTAAGCTCGTAAAAGAAATTGATAAAAAGGCATTTCTGGTGATCATGGAATCAAATGAAGTGGTGGGGGAAGGATTTAAGGAAGAGTAGGTAAAATTGTGGGGTGGAGGATTTGGGGTCCGCGGCAAAGAGAGGGGGCAATCGCTGCGACGTTCCAGCGCCTGCGACTCCATGTGCCAATCTGTAAGGAAAACCGGCAGTCGGGGAACGCCCCTCCTGCCGGTTTTTCTAACATCTTGGCTCATGTATTCTCCGGTCGCTTCCACTTAACCTCCGCGATTGCCCCTCTCCTTGCCGCTCCCTCAAATGTTTCACACATTCGCAATTTTATGCGGCTGCGCGCCGCAAGGGCGCTTAGCGCATGTTCTGGACGGGAATGAGTTCCTATAATCTGAATGAATCATTCAACCTAGTACACCGAAAAATAATCTTGAACCCTCCCCCCACCTAAGATAAGAGTAGCGTTATGAGGGAGTAACGTACAAACGCTCAACCTACTTCCGTCTTGAGTGAGCGCCGTCGAAACGAGGTTCGGGGGTGGGATGCGGAGGTTAAGCGGAGGGGTCCGTCAGAATTCATGCCAAAAAAATAGAGTCTGAGGCAGGAGACCCATTGGTCGACTGTCTCAGACTCTTAGATTTTTGTGCATGAAGTCGAAGGCCCCGAAGCATCGGAGCATCCCATCCCCGAACCTCGTTTCGACGGCGCGGACTTTCCCACTTCGTTTCGACGGCGCTCACTCCCCTACGACATTAAATCCTCTGTAATAGACTTCAGATTCAGGAAGTTTGTCAAATAATCGCTTGTTCCTGTCTTAGCATCGGTTCCGGACATATTAAATCCTCCGAATGGATGCTGAAGTACGACTGCTGCCGTTGATTTTCTGTTGAAGTACAGGTTGCCTACCTGGAACTGTACTTTTGCTTTCATGATGTTTTCGCGGGTTTCGCTGTATACGGAACCTGTCAGACCATATTCAGTCTGGTTTGCGATGTCGAGTGCTTCGTCGAAAGAATCCACTTTGATCACTGCAAGCACCGGTCCGAAGATTTCTTCGTTTGCAATTCTTGCATCTCTCTTAATGTCACGTACAACAGTCGGATCGATGTAGTATCCTTCTGCGTCACTGTATGTACCACCGAATACGATGTTTCCTTCTCCGCGTGCCACTTCAATGTAGCCTTTGATTCTGTCGAAGGAAGCCTGGTTGATAACCGGTCCCATCGGAGCATTGCTTCTTCCGGAAGCCTGAGCTTCTTTGAGTGCTTTTGCTTCTTCTACTACTGCATCAACAAGTTCATCGTATACATCGCTCATAACGATTGCTCTTGAGCACGCAGAACACTTCTGTCCCTGGAAAGAGAATGCCGCGTTTGCAATTCCCTTTGCAGCTTTCTTGATATTTGCTGTTGAGTCAACGATAATAGCGTTCTTTCCGCCCATCTCGGCAACGACACGTTTGATCCATTTCTGTCCTTCGGAAATCTTTGCTGCATGTTCGTTGATACGGCATCCTACTGCTTTGGATCCTGTGAAATTAATAAATCTGGTCAGCGGATGTTCTACAATGTAATCTCCGATCTCAGATCCTGATCCGGGGATATAGTTCACAACGCCTGCCGGAATTCCTGCTTTTTCGCAAAGCTCGATAAACTTGTAAGCAACGATCGGTGTGTCGGAAGACGGCTTACATACGATCGTATTACCTGTCACAACTGCCGCCGCAACCATACCCCCGAGAAGTGATAACGGGAAGTTCCACGGCGGAACAGCCACACCGACACCGATCGGGATGTAGATACATTTTGTATATTCATCGGTCGGTACAAGTTCCAGACCTTTATCCAGTTCTGCCATATGCATTACATAAGAATTAATGAAATCAAGCTGTTCACAGAGCTCTCCGTCAGCTTCGCCCCAGTTCTTTCCACTTTCTTCCACATTCCATGCGTCAATGATGAAACGGTTCTCATCCAATAATACAGCAAGTCTTCTCAGGCAGCGGATTCTCTCTTCTACCGGAGTCACACTCCATGTCTTAAACGCTTCGTTCGCTGCAAGAATCGCTTTTTCTGCAAGCTCCTGGCTGCAGGAACATGCGTATCCAAGCACTTCTTTCGTTGCAGGAGATAAAGAAGTAATCTTCTTCTCTGTCTCAATTCTTTCTCCACCGATGATCAGCGGATATACACTGCCCTTTTCAGCATCAATCTGCTGAAATGCCTCTTCCATTTTCTTTTTATTTTCTTCAAGTGAGAAATCTAATTCTGCGGCATTCTTAAATCCTTTCAGCATTCTTTCATACCTCCTGATTGTATACTATTATACAAATCATTGTAGCAATAAATATTTCTCGCGTCAATCAAATATATTATGAAATTATTCTGAAATATGTTCAAAAATGAATTTTTTCAGAATGATGATTGCTTTTCAGAGGTCAAAAATCCTATAAGCATTACGAGCGCGCCGCCGACAATTGCGAGATCTGCAAGATTGAACGTAATATCCGTCAGTTTTTTATGTGGTGTCCTGATTGCCAGATAATCGACCACATACCGTCTTTTCACGCGGTCGTATGTGTTGCTTACTGCCCCTCCGAGCATAAGCGCAACACCCGCTTTTTCCATCCGGCATCCCGGTTTCTTGAGCAGAAATGCCTGCCAGAGCATCATGATTCCCAGAGCAAAAACAGATGCGAGCTGAACGAACAGCGGATAACGCTCCAGACGATTCATGATCATTCCTTTGTTATGAACCTTCCGGAGTATCCCTCTTTTCTGCAGAATATTCCGTTCTTCATTTGACTTTACATGTTTTTCTATATACTGTTTCACCCCCAGGTCCACCCCTGCAACAGTCACGATAATAAGAAAACACAAGACTGCCATGCTCTACTCTCCTTTGATACGTGAAATAGTTCGATTCAATTCCTGAATCTTTTCTTCCCGTTTTTCGATTTCTTCACAAAAAGAAAGATATTCTTCTCCAACTTCTTCTGCATTTTTAAAATGCTCATACACCTTTTTCCCGATATCCGCAAAATCCCGGCTGTTCTCACGTTTCAGCGAATAGATATCTCCTTTCAGCTTCTGGATCTCCAGAGTATCCTCCGCTTTCTTTCCAAATTCATCAACCGTGTCGGAAATACGCTTTCCTAAAGTACTAAAAAAATCATCCATCTTTTGTTCTCCTTTCCCGATTTTCAATTCATCTAAAATCTCCGTATCTGTTCAAAGGTATGATACAGATTCAATGTTCCGTATCCCCATTCTCTGTTCGGATACGTTCTTCCTTCCTCGCGGTCTGCTCCAAGGATCAAAAGGTTCCTGATCTGCATGGAATCCGGTATTTCTCCGATTCTCACAAGCCATTCCATCAGAAGTGCCTCCACACCGGCGGTGATGCCGACCGCCACGCTGGAACCGGACCGCAGTGAGATCTGTCCTCTCAGATTCACTCCCGGCACACGGATTCCCGGTGCCGCAAAATCAGGTTTTACCCGTTCAAGTCTAGTATATCCTCTTCCCGAACTGACCGCAACACCATTCTCATTTCCATTATAGTATGCCACAGTCGCCACAGAAACCGCATCTCCCGGTGATGTGATCGTATAATCCGGATTGGAGCGAAGAAAGAACACTTCGCCTTCCAGAAATTCCTCCACCGGAAGCCAGATGTGAAAACGTCCGTCACCTGCCTGAACTGCCTCGATTCGAATCCTCCAAATTCCGGTCAGAGGCTGTTCAAATTGCAGGAAAATCAATTCAGAATTCGTATTTTCCGCCAAAATACGGTAGCTTACATTCAGTCTCGTCTTCTCAAACACAAAATTGTAACTTCCAATCCCGCTTCTGACCGGTATCCGCCCACTCTGATCCCCGGTTGGAGAAAGAATCGTGACCGCCAGAATATTGGGAATCTCCGTCCATATCTCCATGACGAATCCGCGTACTCCCTCTCCCACACTGACTTCTACATCTTCTGCCCGTTCATCGCTCAGAGTCCCCAGAAAATGATGCCGTTTATCCGCCTCATTTCCACCTCCCGTCACGATAGCCGTCAAAGAAGCGCTTGAAAGCACTTCCAGATAAGATGCAAGTGGTGTGGCACCACTGTGTCCTCCCAGATTGGTTCCGAGCGGAATGCAAAGGATCAGTGGCTGCCGCCTGCCTGCGGCAAGCATTCTGAGATAATAGACCGCCGCCATAATATCGTTCTCCTGATAGCACGGCGCATCGGAATGAATAAAGTAAAAATCCCGCAAATACTGCTTGGCCTCTTTTAATTTCACCACTGCAATATCCGCTTCCGGAGCCATCCCCATAAATACATTTTCTGCATCGGCACTGCCGCACGCCACACTGGCCACAAAGGTGCCGTGTCCGTTTGTATCCATTGTCGGAACGATTTCCAGCGGATGTTCTGACCGAAGTGCTTCATCGATCATATCTCTCGTATATTCACTGCCGTATGGGAGATATTCCGGCAATTTTCCGCTTTGTATCGTCTGATCCCAGATTGCAATGATTCTCGTCGAACCGTCCAGATTACGGAACACCATATCTTCATACCGGATCCCGGTATCAATAAATCCGATCAGAACCCCTTCACCATACAGTTCCAGCCCCGGAAGGCTCTGCACCCGTGACACGCCCACCTGTTCCAGCACTTCCATATCCAGAAGCGTATAGCACTTGGGGATAGAATAATAAGGGAAACGGTAAAGGGATCTTCCGTTTTCTCCTTCATTTTCCAGAAATGCAATCTGGAACGTATATTCAAGCGGAATCCGGCAGAGGTCCTCCTCAGAGAATTCTTCCCGGAATCCCTTACTCCCGCTGAGAATGAAATCTCTGTAATCCTCCGACAGCACCCGCCTTCTGCAGATTTCCCGATCCGGCATATAACAATACCTCATATACTTTTTTCAAAATATATGAGGTATGATTCTCAGATATGCCGCAGAATATTCTGCCGATTATTGCGTTACTCTACGCCTGTGACTCCAGAAGAGGCAC
This sequence comes from Bariatricus sp. HCP28S3_A4, assembly GCF_052066395.1. Classification (NCBI taxonomy): domain Bacteria; kingdom Bacillati; phylum Bacillota; class Clostridia; order Lachnospirales; family Lachnospiraceae; genus Bariatricus; species Bariatricus sp. HCP28S3_A4. The sequence goes on from NZ_JBQHSE010000007.1 coordinate 71,063, forward strand.
CTCCTGACCACGCAGCCGGATGATCGGCCCGCCCGTTCCTTCTATGTATGCCTGTGTGATCGTCACCTGGCCGATGCTGTCATCCTTCGGAATCTCATACATGATGTCCAGCATAAATTCTTCAATGATCGCCCTCAGCGCCCTGGCTCCTGTATCCTTCTTCATTGCCTTTCTTGCAATAGCATGAAGCGAATCTTCATCAAAATCCAGCTTCACCTCATCCAGCGCGAGCAGCTTCTGATATTGTTTCAGAATGGCATTTTTCGGTTCTTTCAGAATTTTCACCAGCATTTCTTCATTAAGTCCCTGAAGCGTGAACACAATCGGAAGACGTCCCAGAAATTCCGGGATCATGCCGAAATTCCGCAGATCATCCGTCGTCACCTTTTCCAGAATAGTCTTATCCTGGTCATATTTGTCTTTCAAGTCCGCCCCGAATCCGATTGAAGAATTCTTCGTCAAGCGTTCTTTAATAATCTTCTCAAGATCCGGGAATGCCCCTCCGCAGATGAATAAAATATTCTTTGTATTCACCGTAGTCAGCGGTACCATGGCATTTTTACTGTTTGCCCCGACCGGGACTTCGACCTCACTGCCTTCCAGGAGTTTCAGCATTCCCTGCTGTACAGATTCTCCGCTGACATCCCTCTGGCTGGTATTCTTCTTTTTCGCGATTTTATCAATCTCATCAATGAAAATAATTCCCTGTTCCGCCTTATCCACATCATTGTCCGCTGCCGCGAGAAGCTTGGATACCACGCTCTCAATATCATCTCCGATATATCCCGCTTCAGTCAGCGAAGTCGCATCGGTGATCGCAAGCGGCACATCCAGCAGCTTTGCCAGTGTTTTGACCAGATAGGTTTTCCCGGAACCGGTCGGTCCGATCATCAGCATGTTGGATTTTTCAATCTCAATCTCGTCCATGGTATCCGTCGCAACCCGTTTGTAGTGATTGTAAACTGCAACCGAGATTGCTTTCTTTGCATGCTCTTGTCCGACCACATATTCATCCAGTTTTGCTTTGATCTTATGGGGAGCCGGAATATCCCGGATGTTCAGGATCGGTTCCCGCTTCTCCTCCGGCTTTTTCTTTTTCACTTTCTGCTGCTTCGGCATCTGATTTTCCAAATCGCCGAATCCCATCATCGGTCCTCCCGGCATATTCATAAACTGCGTGTAATCGAAGCCACTGTTGTTCATCGCATCAAAGCTCTTCTGCATACAGTCTGCACAGACACAGATATTCGTCGGCAGATCGATCATTTTCCCGGCAACACTCTCAGGACGGCGGCAGATAAAACAATACCTTTCGTATCCGTCGTTCTTCTTTTTATTATCATTCGAACCAGAAGCCTGTTCCAGGTTGTTCTTATTCAAATCATCATGTTCTGACATTTTCTTGTCCTCCTTTGCTTCTGACGTCGTCTTACAGTCCTGCAAGCTTCATGAATTCTTCTTCCGAAATGATCGGAACTTTCAGCTCCCTCGCTTTTTTATTCTTGGAAGATGTCGAATTCACATCATTGTTGATCAGATAATTTGTCTTTCCTGTTACCGAACCGGTAACCTTCCCGCCCCTCTGTTCAATCAGTTCCTTCACTTCATTTCTATTTGCAAAGTGATTCACACTTCCGGTGATTACAAAATTCATTCCGGCAAACTGCTGTTCTTCATTTCTTGGTTCTTCCTGAATCTTCAACTCCTGCATAAGTTCCAGAAACGCCTGTTTCTTCTCTTCCGATGAAAAATACTCCGTAAACGCCTTCGCGATCACAGGCCCCACACCCGCAATCTCAGAAAGTTCCTCTTCTGTCGCATTCATCAGTTTTGTGACATCGTAGTCCGATTCCCGGCAGATCAGTTTCGCATTCGCAAGTCCTACTCCCGCGATCCCCAATGAGTAGATCACCTTAGGAAGCGTTGTTTCCCTTGCTTTTTCGATACTCTGTATCAGATTCGCGTAGGATTTTTCTCCAAATCCCTCCATCGACTGAATCTCTTCCTGATACCGGTCCAGATGGAAAATATCCGTATATTTATGAATGAACCCTCTGGCGATGAATTTCTCCAGTGTTGCCTCGGAAAGTCCTTCTACATTCAGTGCGTCCCTGCTTGTAAGAAGTGCAAACGCTTTGATCCGTTTTGCCTGACATTCCGGATTCGTGCAATAAAGTGACTTGGCATCATTCATCTGCCGTACCCTCGTCTCTCCTCCACAGACCGGACAAGTCCGTGGGATTTCGATCCTGCCGCTCCTCGTCAGGTTCCGTGCAATCTGCGGAATGATCATATTGGCCTTGTACACTTCGATCGTATCTCCGATTCCCAGCTCCAGTTCCTCCATAATGCTCAAATTATGGACACTGGCCCGGCTTACCGTGGTTCCTTCCAGTTCCACCGGTTCAAAGATCGCAACCGGGTTGATCAGCCCTGTTCTCGACGGGCTCCACTCGATTTCAAGCAGATGGGTCTCTTTGATCTCATCCGCCCATTTGAATGCAAAGGAATCCCTCGGGAACTTCGCTGTTCTTCCCAGAGACTGTCCATATGCAATGTCATCATATACCAGAACCAGACCATCCGATGGAAAATCATTTTCTTTGATTTTCTCTGCAAAATAAGCCACTCTTTCTTCCAGTTCGTCCGCAGTCACCGGATAGTGTTCTACCACTTCAAATCCCTGATCCGCCAGCCAGTCAAGCTGGTATGCTCTGGAATTATGGAAATCCACTCCCTCGGCTTTCACCAGCGTAAATGCGTAAAACTTCACATTTCTCTTAGCTGTAATCTCATTATTAAGCTGTCTCACTGAACCACTGCAGAGATTCCTCGGATTCTTATATTTCGCATCCACATCTTCAATTGTCTCATTGATCCTTTCAAAATCCCGGTAGCCGATTACAGCCTCCCCTCTCAGGATCAATTCCCCCTTATAGGAAATATGAAGCGGGATATTTTTAAAGACACGGGCATTGTTGGTAATAACCTCTCCGATCTCTCCATTTCCCCGGGTAACTGCTTTATAAAGTGTTCCGCCGCGATAGGTCAGAACAATCGTCAACCCGTCCATCTTCCAGGAGATCACCGCTTTCTGGTTTCCCACAAATTCCTTCAGTCTGGAGACCTCTTTTGTCTTGTCCAGTGAAAGCATCGGTGACTCGTGGCGTTCTTTCGGGAGCTCACTGAGCACCTCATATCCCACATGGATCGTCGGACTGGAAGCAAGCACGATGCCCAGTTCTTCTTCCAGGCCTTTCAGCTCATCATACAGTGCATCATATTCAAAATTGCTCATGATTTCGCGGGATTCCTGATAATACGCTTTCCCTGCCCGATTCAGCAGTTCTACCAATTCCTGCATTCTTTTCTTTTTATCCATCTATTCTATCCTCCTGGTGCACCGTCACATTGGATGAGTTTCTGATCTGTTCATAGAGTTCATTCAGCTCCTGATCCGTCACCTTACGATACTGACCGGGTTTTAAGTCTCCCAGCTCAATATTCATGACACGGGTTCGGATTAGTTCTTTCACTTCGTATCCCAGCGCTTCGCACATCCTCCGGATCTGCCGGTTCAGGCCCTGGGTCAGGATAATCCGGAATTTATACTTTCCAATCTTGTCCACCACGCAAGGTCTTGTCACCGTATCCAGGATCGGGACTCCAGAGGCCATCTTTCTCAAAAACTCCTCCGTCACCGGCTTATTCACCGTAACCTTATATTCCTTTTCATGATGATTTCCCGCACGCATCATCTTATTGATGATATCGCCGTTATTGGTCATCAGGAGCAGACCCTCCGAATCCTTATCCAATCTTCCGACGTAGGTGATTCGGATGGGATAGTTCAAAAAACGGACGATACTGTCTCTCTCTCTTCGCTCCTCCGTGCATACGATGCCTCGCGGCTTATTGACGGCCAGAACGACCATTTCTTCCTGACGGGAGATGACCTTCTTCCCGATTCTCACTTCCTGTCCTTGCATCACCTTCGTACCCGGAACCGCTCTTTTCCCGTCTACGGTCACACGCCCCTGTTCTATCAGCTTGTCCGCTTCTCTTCTGGAACATACGCCGGATTCACTCAAGTATTTATTCAGGCGCACAGCACCTGCATTTTCCCTGTTCTTAAATTGCTGTTCGATCTTATTTGTCACTTTTAACCCCATTTTCTGACCCAGGAGGTCATACAAATACTTACGGATCGGTGTACCTTTCGTGCTCCCGAAACCTTAGCATTCTCATTGTACTGTCTTTATTAAGAAAAGTCAATTGATGCATTTCCCATTCCGGTATGCTATACTTAGCTATACATAATGATATCATTACACATTTCAGGAGGTATTTCATGCTGATCTTTTCACTTGACACTAAAAAATGCATGAATGGACTGCTTCTGCATTCCGGTTTCGATTCGTTTCTCTTCATTGAGGGTGAGATCGTCACATTCTGTACATTTCAGTTTGACGGACATCTGAAAAAAGATTTTTTCCATCAGGACATAACCGACGAACCTGTTCAGATCGAACGGAATTTTGCGCTCTGGAAAGAAGTAAGGGAATTTTGTTTTTCCTTGATCAAAGGGAAGCGAACTCCGCTTGGCTTCAAGCTTGTATTATCGCTTTCTTCACCGAATATCGCCCATCTTCTTGAGCGGGAAGAGCTTCCTTTTTCCCCGGCTGATGTACAGGGACTGTATCTCAATTTCAAATTCAACGGCACATCCCTTACCTGTACGACAGGCACCTCTATGAAGCTGTTCACGATGGACAAATCGCTGGAGCAGGCCTGGGACAAAATGGTCCAGCGTATCTTTACAAAACAGGATATCCCCTTTGAAATCTTGTCTTAACACATAAGAAAGGGGTCCCTAAATGACATCGCACATCAGGAGACCCCCGTTTTTATGATCTGCAGTATTCTATTTTGTAAGCATTAACATTATCTCATTGCTTCGTTTTACAAATTCCGTCATTTCCTCCGGATTCAGTGGTTTATGCGCAATCATCGCCAGATCGTAAAGCTGTTTGCAGAACAGTTCTGTATTTTCACCGTCTTTATGATCCACCACATACTGAACCAGCGGATGATTTGCATTCAGGATCAATGTAGAATCATCTCCGAACATGGACGGATCCATTCCTGCCATGCCATACATCTTCATCATTTCCTGCATACGGCGTGACTGCTCAGAAAGGGTGATCATGGAAGCGACATTTTCATCTTTCATCTTTTCCACTTTCACATTCAGTTTATCTTTTCCAAGCGCTTTCCGGAAGATTTCCATCAGGCTGTCCGTTTTTTCCTTAAATGCATCCTTTTCGTCTTCTGCCACTTCTTCTTTGAAATGATCGGTCAGTTCTGCATCGATTCTCTGGAACCGCACATGCTCATTTCTCTGCTCCAGCTGTGTGATGAACGGAGAATCAATGTTGTGGGACAGAATCACTGCATCCAGTCCTTCTTTCTTGAACATGTTGATATACTGGCTCTGCTGCTGTTCATCCGTTACATAGTAGATGGTTGTCTTCATATCCTCTGTAACGGTGTTTGCATCCTCGTTCTCATCTTCTTTATTCTCATTCGGCTCTACAATCGTGCCGCCGTTCTTCTCAATACATTCTTTGAGTGTCAGATAGTTGTGATCCAGATTCTTGAAGAGGATGTAATCTTTCATCTTATCACAGAATTTCTCATCCTTCAGGCAGCCGAATTTGATGAACGGACTGATATCATCCCAGTATTTTTCATAAGTTTCCTTATCAGTCTTGCACATTCCGGACAATTTGTCTGCCACTTTCTTGGAAATGTATTCTGCGATCTTCTGTACAAATCCATCATTCTGCAGTGCACTTCTTGATACGTTCAGCGGAAGATCCGGGCAATCGATCACGCCCTTTAATACCATCAGGAATTCCGGAATCACTTCCTTGATATTGTCTGCGATAAATACCTGGTTGTTATACAGTTTGATGGTTCCTTCGATGGAATCATATTCTGTATTGATCTTCGGGAAGTACAGAATACCTTTCAGATTAAACGGATAGTCCATGTTCAGATGGATCCAGAACAGAGGCTCCTTGTAATCCATAAATACTTTGCGGTAGAATTCGATATAATCATCTTTCGTGCATTCATTCGGATGTTTGGTCCAGAGCGGCTGTGTATCATTTATCGGAACCGGACGCTTCACAATCTTAACTTTATCCTTTGCCGGTGAAACTTCTACCATTTCTTTTTCGCCGTTCTCATTTTCTTTTTCTTCCATCTTTGCATCTTCATGGATATGTTCAACGACCTCATCGGTATCCAGAAGTTCTTCTTCCGGAATCGTCTCATATTCTGTCTCTGCATTTTCTTTTGAAAGATAGATCTCTACCGGCATGAAGGAGCAATATTTCTCCAGCACTTCACGCATACGGTATTCATTGGCAAACTGAAGGCTGTCTTCATTAAGCAATAAGGTAATCTCCGTTCCAACTCCCTCTTTATTGCCGTCTTCCATCTCATACTCTGTTCCGCCATCACTTACCCAGTGTACCGGTACTGCGCCTTCTTTATAAGAAAGTGTATCGATTTGTACTTCGTCCGCAACCATGAATGCGGAATAGAATCCAAGGCCAAAGTGACCGATCATGTCATCCTCTGTCGTCTTGTCCTTATACTTTTCAAGGAACTGCGTTGCGCCGGAGAAAGCGATCTGTGTGATATACTCTTCCACCTCATCCGCGGTCATACCAAGTCCGTTATCGATGAATTTCAATGTTTTCTCTTCCGGATTTACGATAACCTGGATCTTTGCTTTATAATCTTCCGGCATTTCATATTCGCCCATCATATCCAGTTTTTTCAGTTTAGTAATCGCATCACATCCGTTGGAAACAAGTTCACGTGCGAAAATATCATGATCGGAATACACCCATTTCTTAATGATCGGGAAAATATTTTCGCTGCTAATTGAAAGACTGCCTTTTTTTGCTGCCATTTGTACCACTCCTTATGTTAAATATTTTTTTCTTTTTCACATCTATCAGATATCTTAATACCCTAAAATCCAAATGTCAATAGAAAATTAGCACTCATTTTGAATGAGTGCTAATAATTTTGTGAAAAATATAAACTTTTTCTAAACTTTCTATTCTACGCTCTTCAAAGATTCCACCATATCAATCTTTTTCAGTTTGTAGAACATGATCCAGTTCACGAACATAGAGAATGCCACGGTAAACAGGAAGCTGTACAGATAGCTGATTGGGTGAATTTCTCTTCCGAACATCGCTTCATTGACTTCAACGGTTACGATCACAAATCTGTGCATGAGATTTCCAAGTCCCATTCCCACCAATGCTCCCAAGAAGGTCAGCATCACATTCTCTCTGTATACATAAGATGCGACTTCGATATCATAAAATCCCAAAACTTTCAGTGTAGCCAGTTCACGCCTTCGCTCTGTGATATTGATATTATTCAGATTATACAGCACCACAAACGCAAGCATTCCCGCAGAAACGATCAACACGATGATGACCAGATTCAGACTTCGAAGCATATCATCCAGCCTGCTTTCGATGCTCTTGCTGTAACTCACATTTAACACATCATCAAATTCCAGCAGCGTCCTGCCCGTTTCCTCGATCGAGTCTTCCTGTCCGTCCTTCATACGAAGAAGGATGCTATTATATTTCGGCGGTGCCCCATAAAGCTCTTCATAGGTATCATTGCTCAAATAGAGATAATGTCCCATATAGTTCTCACATATAGCGCCGATCACAACTTCACGTTCTCCTTTGTCGTCATCTTTGATCGTGATGGTATCTCCCACATTCACCGCAAGGATCTGAGACATCTTTTCGGTAAGAATCACTTTATCTTCGGCAAGTGTATATGTTTCATCACTGGTTCTGCTGTGGAAGCTAAGAAAGCTTTTCAGTTCTTCTTCACTTTCCGGTACCACAAGATACACGCTTGATTCAGCGCTTTCCGATTTCACTTTCAGTTTCTGCATCCTCACCTGTGTAAAATCATCCAGCGCCGAATCTGCTTCCAATTCGTCAAGGATCTGATTTTTTTCTTCTTTATCGATCGTATCATTCATATATGCAGTCGCATCATAAAACTGTATCTTTTCATATTGAAGGTCTACGATCTCGTAAATGCAATCCTTAAGGCCAAAGCCGACCAGAAGAAGTGCCATACATCCTCCGATACCGAAAATGGTCATAAAGAACCGTTTCTTATAGCGGATCAGATTTCTGATCGATGATTTCCATGTAAAACTAAGTCTTCTCCAGAACCATCCGATTCTTTCCAGAAGGATCCGTTTGCCCTGTTTCGGTGCCGGCGGTCTCATGAGCGCAGCCGGATGAGATGCGAGTTCCTTATAGCAGGAACCGATCGTCGCCGCAAGCGTACAGATCACAGCAATTCCTGTCGCCTGAACCGCGTAGCTCAAATGATAGGGGAGCAGAATATCCGGCAAATGTTTATACAGGATCTTATATGCATAAATGATAACCAGTGGGAACACCTTCTCACCGATCAGGACGCCCACGATACTTCCGCCAAGTGTCGCGGAAAGTGCATAGAAAATATACTTTTTAGCTATGGCCAATTTCCCGTATCCGAGTGCTTTCATCGTGCCGATCTGGATACGCTGTTCCTCCACCATCCTGGTCATCGTTGTCAAGCTAATCAACGCAGCGACCAGGAAGAACAAGAATGGGAAAACCTCTCCGATCGAGCGCATACGATCCGCATTTTCTCCATAGCCGTCATATTCAGCCATTGCTTCACTCCGGTTCTGAATGTACCATTTCGGCTCTTCCACCTTCGCAATCTCAGCTTTTGCATCCGCAATCTGCTGCTTCGCCTCAATCAATTTTTCTTCGCCTTCACGGATCTGATTTTCACCGTCTTCAATCTGCTGCACGGCATCCGCTGCCGCTTTGGCGTACTCGGATTTTCCTTCGGACAGTTCTTTCTCAGCCGAAACAATTTCTTTTTTTCCCTGATTAAGGCTTTCCTCTTTTTCACGGATCAGTGTCCATGCGGCATCCAGCTGTCTCTGCCCGTCTTCGATCTGCTGCTTTGCATCTAACAGTTCTTTTCTTCCATCCTCGAGCTGCTTTTTCCCCGATTCCAGAGCCTGCCCAGCTTCAATAAGCTGCTGCTCCTGCTTCAGAAGTTCTTCTTCTTTTTCCAGGAGTTCCTTCTCGGTCGCATCCAGCTCACTTCGTTTCTGGATCAGTTCCTCTCTCTGCTGCTGCAGCTCCTCTATTTTTGCAGGAATCTGCTCCTCATTTTCTACTCCGGCCACCTGCAGCTGAACAAGAATTTCATTCTTCTGTTCTTCCAGTGCCTCTTTCTTCTCCAGCATTCCCTCGTAAATCTCTACGAGTTTGTTCTGCAGTTCTGAACGTTCCTCCTCAGGAACCGCAGAAATCTTTTCATAAAGGCTTTGCCCAATCTGTACCAGCTTATCCAATGTTTCAAGTGCCGAGTCGATCTGCTCCAGACCATCTGCTGCCTGCTGAAACTGTTCGATACCGGTATCAATCTGCAGGATTCCTTCTTCGATCTGCTCACGTCCGGCTTCAATCTGCTCTTTTCCATTGGCGATCTCTTCCTTCCCGGAAGTGATCAGCGGCATATACTGATCATAGTTTTTCTGATACTCCGCTTCCGCTTCGTCTAATTCCTTCTCCTTTTCGGAAAATTCTGCATATCCGCTCTCATATTCCTTCTTTGCCTCATCTAAGGTACTCTGCTGACGATTCAGTTCGGATTTCGCATCTTCGATTTGTTTCTTACCGTCTTCGATCTGCTTTCGTGACTGCGTAAGAAGTGCCTCGCCGTCCTCCAGCTCCTTTTTTGCATCAGCCAGCTTCTTCGCGGCTGTACTGCGAGCATCCTCCAGTTCCCGCTTTGCCGCATCCAGTTCTTCCGATTTGTCATCCAACTCTTTCTCGGCATCTGCAATCTCTGAATTTGCTTCTTCCAGGACTTCCTCACGCCGTGCCTTACAGCGCTCTTCTTCAATTTCTTCGATTGCAGCTTTTGCGGCATCCGTGAGATCTTCATATTCCTTCGTAAACGCCACTGCATCCTCCGCATCGCTCACCCGCACATAAGCTTCTGTATATACATCCAGATTGAACGACGACTTGTCAACTACTACAAACCCGCTGACCTCACCGTTTCCGATTAGACTGTTTCCCCTGCCGAATGATATGTAAAGCGGACTGTTCCCAATCCCTACAATCGTAAATGTATCACACGTCAGGGATTCCGAAAGTTCCGAATCATCTCCGGAGCGAAATGTAATTCGATCGCCTACCTGATAATCTCCATACGCGACAAAATCCTCATCCAGAAGACATTCCCCTTCCTTTTCAGGCATTCTTCCTTCCACAACCTGAACAGTGTTGAAATTCTCCTGTGCCGCCATAACATGTACGACCTTCTCATTCTCTCCTGTCGGGCACAGGACATCCTTACTGTAGCTTCCTTCCGCCTCCGCAATTCCTTTTACTTCTGAAATCGCCTGAATATCCTCGTCCGTCAATCCCATCGTACCTATAACCTTGATGTCCATCAGTTCTTCTCTATCAAAATAGGCATCTCCGGAAATCAGCATACTGGGCTGCGATGAACGTATACCGGAATAAAATGCAACTCCAAGTGCAACAATGAAAAATATTGAAATAAAACGCCCCCTCGATTTCCTGATTTCCATGAAAAAATCTTTGCGTAATATATTCTTTTTCATTCTACTCTACCATTCTATCGTTTCTACCGATACCGGGTTTGGATTCTCGGTCATCGAATCTACCTTTCCGTTTTTCATTTTAATAACCCGATCTGCCATCGGTGTGATCGCCGAATTGTGCGTGATCAGGATCACCGTCATTCCCCGTTCGCGGCAGGTGTCCTGCAGAAGCTTCAGAATTGCTTTTCCTGTATTATAATCCAAAGCCCCTGTCGGCTCATCACAAAGCAGAAGTTTCGGATTCTTCGCAAGTGCTCTCGCGATCGAAACTCTCTGTTGTTCTCCTCCGGATAACTGAGCCGGGAAATTGTTTAAGCGGTCTCCCAATCCCACATCCTGAAGCACCGTTGCCGCATCAAGAGGATTCTTACAGATCTGTAAAGCCAGCTCTACATTCTCAAGTGCAGTCAGGTTTGGAATCAGATTATAAAACTGAAAAACAAAACCGATATCAGCCCGTCGGTACGCTGTGAGCTGACGCGCATTATAAGATGCCACATCCGCGCCGTCAATCCACACTTCACCGCTTGTCGCCGTATCCATTCCGCCAAGGATATTAAGAACCGTCGTCTTACCAGCCCCGCTTGGTCCTACAACAACTGCAAATTCTCCTTTATTGATCGTAAAATCAATCCCGTCCGCAGCAGCAATTTCAATTTCCCCCATCTTATAAATCTTCCGCACTTCCTTCAGTTCAACAAATGCACTCATAAAAATCTCCTCTTGCTTCATCCGCTTATAATGTAGCTTTAAATATCTTTAATGATACCACATGTATATCAAAAATCAAAGAGACGTTTTATAAAGATAGAATTGTTCACCAATACCTTCTTCAGCATTTTTTCCTTCATTTTTTTCTCGCCTTCTTTTTCTTTTGTGGATTTTGCCTTTTTGACGTGATTTTGCACAATTTTATTCTCTCTTTTTTAGTGCATTTGTCTTTTTTGCGAATTTACTTCTCTAATACCTCATGGTATTATAATAGCAACTTGAAGATAACTTACTAGTTTAGAAAGTTCCTTGAGCGGGGCGGCATCCTAAGTCAGTCACAATTGCCCCACCCATAAAAGGGACGCAGATAATTTAATATGACGTTTTCAGTATTTTGATACTTTTTATTTTCATTTCTCCTTTAATGAAATTATTAAGAAAAAACAGTTTGCAGTATTTCCCCCGATTATGTACTGCAGGCTGTTTTTTCGTTATTACAACTAATTTTTGACTTTCTTAACCATTTATGAATGACGGACAACATCTAAGGTGTAAAGCCTTTATTGAATAATCAAAAGCTTTACACCTTTTCTCTACTTCCGTCCCACAAGTTGTGTAAATCCGTTCCGTTTCCGGAAGTTCCTTAACAATTTATAATTCACTTTTTTCCCTCCGAATTCCTGCCGGTACATTCACTCTTCTCTTTCTGGCAAAGCCCACAGCAGCGAACGCGCTTATCCATGACATTCCTGCAATAAGCATCCACCAAAACCGCTGTTTTTCATCTCCCGTTTTTACATTTGAAGGTTTTCCGGGTGTTTTTCCCTGATAACTGTTTCTGAAAATAACCCCGTCTGTTTTTTCTCCTTTCTCATTCTCGACAATGATCTGACAGACCATCTTCTCGTCAGTGGTGTTCTTCACATACACACTGACATGATAGATCTGTTCATCATATGAATAGTTCTGTTCTTTCGTTGCAATAATCTGACGGATTTCATATTCATATACTCCGCCATGCTGATATCGGATCGGTCCGAGCTGAACCTGCTGATTGTCTTTCAGCCTGAACTCCAGCCTTCCGTTTTCACTTCCTTCCGGCATTGGGTCTAACGGCTCCACTGCTTGCATTTGATAAGAAAAGCTGCGATTCAAATCTGCGGGAACTATCTGTTCCGTCGTAAATACCTGTTCCACCGGAACCGTCACCTCAGCGGACTGCTCGGCAGCCCTTACTGTTATGTTCTGAAATACCAGAACACAGCACAATGTCACCCAAAATTTTATTCTCCGCTTTCTATTTCTTTTTTCCATCTTCTTTCTCTCCTTTGCCAGCATTCATTTCGTTGTCAATCTTTGCCACCAGGATGAATCTTCCGTTTGTCCCTTCCGGCGTGCATGTCGAAAGTAAAAGGATCTGATCATTTTCCGAAAGCTCCATATCGTTTGAATGCATAGCATGCAACTTAATATATGTAAGAAATTCCTGCTTTTTTTCTTCTTGTCCAATCGTAGGATTGTATATCACATTATTATATGCATCGTCCTTTAAGATTGCAGCAAACTCAAGCTCTTTCTCCCTTCCGTTTACATACAGACTTCCATATCGATGCTCTTTAAAAAAAGTTTCCTCCGTAAAATTCTCCAGTTCTCCGAACATCGCCTTTTTTTCCATATGATGTCCGTAAATGATATTGCAGAAATCCGAAAAATCCGATGTGTTTCGATAATCCAGAAACAAGCTGCCGGCAAGTGAGAATTCTCCTTTGGCATTCACATTGACATATTTCTGGTTGTCATCTGTCTGCGCCACCGGATAATCAATGTTTGTTCCATAAATCGTGAGCCACGCAATGACCTCCGGGTTCAGTTTCTGCAGTTCTGCAAAAGACTCTGAATTGTCCCCTTCCGGTTTGTATGTTTCATATTGTTTCTTATCGGCCTCTGAATAAATCTGATTCGAATCCCAGATAGCATAACATCCATATGCTGCCAGCATGAGGAAGAGGACGAACACGGTCAGATTCACCATGCCGTCCATCCACCGGACAATTCGTTTCCCGATATCATATAGAAGACTTTTTTCTTTCACCGCGTTCGTCCCACTTCTGTTACACTTCCCCATGTTCTGAAACGATCACTCCTGTTTAACGGCAGCTCCTGCGACTCTTCATAACTGCCAGCACTCCCAACACAGCTGCAAATGCTGCGATCATAACTGCAAACGGAAGTGAATTTACCACAATTCCTGTAATTGCAACATCTTTATATGTGTTGGTAAATGATGCAGTATTGGTATTCTCACCTACCAGATTGGATGTCTGATTACCAGCAACGGATGTCAGGGAATCCGTTTCCTTGGCCGTTTTGCCATCAACCGTTTTTACTCCGTTTTCTACTACGGTCACACTCGGTGTATAGCCGTCTTCCGCTCCAACCTCTGTTACCACATATCTGGTTCCGGCCGGCAGATTTTCAAACACCAGGCTCTCACCGTCATGAAGCTCAAACTCTTTTTCCTCATCAACAACACAAACCACTTCTTCATTACCGATTTTTCCGGTGTACGAAGTCTCTTCTCCAGCTGTGGCAGATTTAATGAATTTTATTTTAAATGTAAAGTCTTTTGTCTTATCCGCATATGCGCCGACCGTTTCCTTGCTGATCGTAAGCTTCTGATTATTTTTGATAAATGTATTGATGAACTCAATACAATCTATTTTCTTACCGTTCTTTTCTGCAGTGATTTTGTCAACAGTAAGTCCGTCATCAGCATTGATTACGTATACATGTAATTCATAGGAAGCATCTGAGTAGATCATATCTTCATTTTCTGCTTCTTTATAAGTATCTGCTTTTTCTGTCACAGTATACACATACTCTCCTGCATGCGGAAATGTTCCAAATACAATATTACTATCCTTTGCGATACTGTATTTTCCGCCTGCCACATCACCCGTCTCATCATCTGATGAATATGTAATATCCTCTATTGTTGCATCCGGTGCATCTTCGGTCACTTTTGTAATTTCAAATTGAAATCTTGCATTCGGCACACTGACACCTTCTGCAAATTCCAACACTTTTGTGATTTCTGCCTCCACTTCCGGCACCGTATCCTGTGATTTTCCTTCATCAGCCATTACGGTTCCTCCGCAGGCCATCGTTACTGTCATCACACCTGTAAGAAGCAATGCTCTTAATCGTTTCATTTTGATCATGTCTTTTTCCTCCTCTTTTTTATTTGTAACTGTTCAGAGGCAAGCAGATTTGTCAAAAAAGGGCGTTGAATGCTTGCATTCGTGTACACTTTTTTGCACAAATCTATTTGGCGGATACACCACACTGAGGAAACACGAAGTGTTTTCGAGGTTGGCTCTGAACAGTTACTTTAATTTTTATATAACCACAGCCATGAAGGGGCTGCGTTTATATCCCTCTCTGCCGAATGACCGTCATGACTTTTCCATAGGTCCGCTCAATGGATACCGGTCCATAGATTCGGCTGTCCGTCGCATTTTCCCGGTGATCGGCAAGTACAAACACCTCACCTTCCTGCACTGTTAACGGGAATGCGAACCCTTCTGCATATGGAAGGGTCTCTGTGTAAATGTCACTTTCCACCTGCAGATATCCGTTGATTGCCATTCCATCTTCCGTAAAATCCACTGTATCTCCTTCAACTGCGATTACTCGGCGTATTTCTTTTTTATCATCGTTCTCCAGAACAATGACATCTCCTGCCTGATAGTCTTTCTGAATCCGCCATGTTATGACAAGGTCTCCGTCCTTAACTGCCGGCTTCATGGAGTTATCACCCGAACGAAAGATTCCGAAAAAGCAGGTAACCATCACCACCACTACCAGGGCCAACAGCCCTATTTTTACAAACAGATACCGTACATCCTCCCAAAGCGAAGGTTTCCTGCTCTCCGACTCCATCAGCTTCTTCTCCTTCTGCGAAGGGTCAACGCACAGATTCCTTCAACAAACGCAAGTCCTGCTATTCCGGAGACCAAAATCGAACCACCCTGAGTTTCCACGATACCGGTCACCGGGACCGCATCTTTTTGATTGACCACTTCTACAAGTGCGTCTTTATCCAGAGTGCCCGATGCCTCTTCTGTCCAGTCGCCATTATAAGAAACACTATATCCCGCTGCTCCCTCATCTGATTCTTCTACCGTAAATGTTCCTCCCAGAGGAAGCTGCTTCAAGGTGATCTGCTGACCGTGTTTTAATTCGATTGCCGCTGTTCCGTTTGTAAAAGTGAGCAAGCCATCCTGTACTGCCGTATTGGCATCCTTGACATCCGTTTTCTGTCCTCCGATATAAGAGAATGTTCCATTTACCTCTTTTCCGTTTTTATCTTTGATCTGTATAACCATGGTAAACGCTTTCGTCTTATCTCCCATTTTCCCGGTTACTTCTTTATTTATAACAAGATCCGGAAGTCTGGTATTTGTGACAATGAACCCATTCTTTTCATCTCCTTCGACCCTGCTCTCAAATCCGGTCACATCGGTTTCTTTGACCGTGTATGTATGGCCCTTTGCCACATTACAGAAGGATCCTTTCCATTCTTCCTGCCCGGTTAATGTTACCGTCCGATACGCATCTGTTCCGTCATCCTGATAGAGATTCACGGTCACTTCCTGAGGCAGTACATCTTCTTCGGAAACATTTTCCCATTTCTTTTCAACCGGAATGGTAAGCGCACTTACCTGAATGACCGGCTTTTCCACATACGAGGCACAGGAAACGGCTGCATCATCACTCTTTCCAAATGTATAAATCAGAGTCGGCCCGTTTTCTCCTTCCGCATTCGAATAGAATCCATCTTTTCCGGAGCTTGTATCATTTCCCGGTGCGTCACTTCTCGCGCTTCCGACCGCATTATATCCCATGTCTGCATAGGTATCATATGCAAGCTGTGTCGGCTTCACATCGAAACTGACCGAATAGGTATAATCCTGGTCGAGTACATATCCTTCCCGGAAAACGGCTGTTACTTTTTTCATTTCCGGTTGGTAAGAAACACGGATTAAATCGCTCACAGAAATTTGCTCTCCTTTGAACACCACTTCCGTTACTTCACTGCCATTTTTATCGGTCACTTTGATTACCGGCTGAAATGGATCCTCCGCTTCTACATACACACTCAGCGTATCTTCAATCGTAACATTACGGCAGGTATATTCCGTAATATCTGAAATGATTGATTGAAACGCGCTCACCAGGCCATCGGCATTTGCCGCAGAATAATACGCTTTCTTTTCTGCTCCCGGTTTATCTTTCAGTGTATTCAGGAAACTGGACGAACTGTCTGTTGAGATACCGATCGAGTAAAATCCGGACAGTCCGGACAATTGGGCTGCCTGTTGATAAGCCGCTTCCGCATTCTCCCCATTTGAGTCAGCATTTCCTTCTCCTACCGTTAAGCCGCTTTCATTGTAACGGAATGTGGGCAGGCCATCGGATAGGAAAATCACGATTTTCTGCGCATCCTCTCTTGCATATTCCAATACTTCCTCTCCGGTGAGAAGTCCTGCCTGACAGTTCGTTCCTCCATCTGCTTCGATCGCGTTGACATTTACATTTACCACATTTTGATCCGTTGTCCAATCATTCGGTATAATGGATACTGCATCATTATATGCAGCATCTTTTTCATATTTGCTGCCCTTCTTTCCACTATAGGCAACAACCGCCATCCGTGCATCGATCTCATCATTCCCAAGAATTGCCTGAGACAGACCCTTCGTACCTGTCACAACCTCCTGCAATTTTTCCATCCTTGTAGGTGCGCTGTTTCCACTTCCGTATTTTTCATCCATACTTCCGGATCGGTCCACAATCAGAAGTACATCCAGTTTCGGTGTCACTTTCTCAGAATCATACATTCCCTTTACATTAAGTGTCAGAGTGTAGCTGTCATCACCGTTATATCGGATAAACTTATGATGTTCCGGGGATGAATCCTGCGTTTCTCCAGATAATTGTTGTCCTGATGTCACCTCTTTTTCTTTCGCAGCTTCCTGTCCGTCAGCATGTACCGATGCCGACGGGATCCCACTTCCCATAAGAAACGCCAACAGCACGGCTGCTGCTCTCGCCAGTACGGAATGTGTACGGGTTCTTCCATTACCCATTTTCTGATCCTCCTTTTGCCACTTACATTGAAACCTTTTGTTTCTCCACCGCAGAAGATTTTCCTGCAGTGATTATCCATATCTGAAATATATTCTTTCAATACAAAAAATATGACAACAAATTTTTATTTATCGGCATACGAAAAGAAATAAAAAACAGGAAAGTAACTCCAAAAAGTAACTTTCCTGCTCTTTCTTGTTCTAAAATATGAATTTATGTCCCTTATTTCAGCATATCCCGAAGCATCTGATTCACCATTCCCGGATTCGCTTTTCCCTTCATGGCTTTCATGATCTGACCGACAAGTGCCCCCAGTGCCTTTTCTTTTCCACCCTTGTAATCCTCTACTGCTTTTGGGTTCGCTGCAATTACCTGCGCTGCAATTTCCCGAAGTGCACCTTCATCGTTCACCGTTTTTAATCCGTTCTCTTCTACATATTTTTCCGGATCGACATCTTCGGCAAATACTTTTTCAAATACTTCTTTTGCCACAGAACTATTAATCGTTCCGGCATCTGCAAGGTTGATGAGTTTCGCCAGATTCTCCGGTGAAAAACGGATATCTGCCGGTTCCTGTCCGTTTTCATTCAGAAGACGCATGGTCTCAACCATAAGCCAGTTGGATACTTTCTTCGGTTTTCCGCAGATCGCGGTTGTTGCCTCGAAGATATCCGCCATTTTTTTACTTCCGGTAATGATCTCGGCATCATACTGCGGAATATCATATTCTCTCTTATAACGCTCCAGTTTTTCTGTACGCAGTTCCGGCTGACGAGCTTTCACATTTTCGATCCACTCATCACTGATCACGATCGGCACCAGATCCGGTTCCGGGAAATAGCGGTAATCCTGCGCATCTTCTTTGGATCGCATTGCATAAGAATATTCTTTATTGTCATCCCATCTTCTGGTTTCCTGAATCACTTTCTTGCCTTCTTCCAGAAGTTCGATCTGTCTTGCACGCTCGCCTTCAATCGCACGACTGATTGCTTTGAAGGAATTCAGGTTCTTCATCTCGGTTCGGGTTCCGAATTCTTTTGATCCGACTTCACGAACCGATAAGTTTACATCAGCTCTCATGGAACCTTCCTGAAGCTTGCAGTCCGATGCCCCCAGATACTGGCAGATCATTCTCAGCTTCTCCAGATAGGCAATGACTTCTTCTGCTGAACGCATATCCGGCTCTGATACGATTTCGATCAGCGGCACACCGCTTCGATTATAATCCACAAGAGAACAATCCTCCCATTCATCATGGATCAGTTTTCCGGCATCTTCTTCCATATGCATTTCATGAATGCGGACTTTTTTCTTCGTATCGCCCACTTCAATTTCTACATATCCATCTCTTGCGATCGGGAGATAGAGCTGCGAAATCTGATAATTCTGCGGATTATCCGGATAGAAATAATTCTTCCGGTCAAATTTGCAGACCTGCGTGATCTTACAGTTTGCCGCAAGGCCGACCGCCATCGCATATTCAACGACCTGTCTGTTCAGTACCGGAAGTGCCCCCGGCATACCGGTGCAGACCGGACATGTATGGGTATTCGGCGCTCCTCCGAACTCCGTACTGCAGGAACAGAAGATTTTTGTTTTTGTCGCTAATTCTACATGGACCTCAAGTCCGATCACTGTCTCATATTGTTTTGACATTTACGCTTCCTCCTTTCCTGCGGTCTGTGTTTTATCATAATCAGAAATCCATTTCTTTTGAGTCAGACATTCATACGTATACGCCACACGGAATAGTTTTTTCTCCTGGAAACAGTCCCCGATCAGCTGCATCCCTACCGGAAGTCCTTTGGAATCACGTCCCACCGGAATACTGATCCCCGGAAGTCCTGCCAGGTTGACCGAAATTGTGTAAATATCTCCCAGATACATCTTAAGTGGATCGCTAAGAGACGATCCCAGTTTCGGAGCCGTAGTCGGAGCTGCCGGTGCAAGGATCATATCATATTTGGTAAATGCCTGATCAAAGGCCTTTTTAATCAGTGCTTTTGTTTTTAGTGCTTTCAAATAGTAGGCGTCATAATATCCGGAGCTTAATACGAAAGACCCCAGCATGATACGGCGCTTTACCTCCGGTCCAAACCCTTCAGACCGGGTTTTTTTATACATTCCATGAAGCTCCTCATAGTCTGCCGTTCTGTATCCGTATTTTACACCGTCAAATCGCGCAAGATTGGAGCTTGCTTCCGCAGAAGCGATGACATAATAAGCCGGAATTGCATATTTTACAAGCCCCAGATCAAATCGTTCCACACTGGCACCGGCTGCCCCCAGCACTTTCGCAGCTTCCAGAATCGGTTCTGCCACTTCCGGATCCAGTCCTTCACCGAAATAATCCTGTGGGATACCGATTCTCATCCCTTTTACATCATTTACCAGTGCACTGGTGAAATCCGTATCTGTTCTTTCCATAGAAGTACTGTCTTTCACATCATGCGATGCGATCGTCTCCAGAATGGCTGCACAGTCACTTACGTCTCTTGCGATCGGTCCGATCTGATCCAGAGAGGAACCGTAAGCAATGAGTCCATAACGAGAAACCGTTCCGTATGTCGGCTTAATTCCCACAACTCCGCAATAAGAACTTGGCTGACGGATCGAGCCGCCGGTATCAGATCCCAGTGCATAGGGAACCTCCATCGCCGCTACTGCCGCACAGGAACCACCGGAAGATCCTCCCGGGACATGTTCCAGATTCCATGGATTCTTCGTCTCACCATAATAGGAAGTTTCCGTTGTACTTCCCATGGCAAATTCATCCATGTTGGTCTTTCCGATGATGACTGCCCCCGCCTTCTCCAGATTCAGAACCGCCTCTGCCGTATAGGTAGGATTGAAATTCTCCAGGATTCTGGAACTGCATGTGGTAAGCATTCCTTTCGTACACATATTGTCCTTGATTGCCACCGGGACTCCTGCAAGCGGTCCGGTGTAAGTCCCGTCCTCGATTCCTCTCTGAACCTCTTCCGCTCTATTAAATGCTTTTTCTCTATCTATTGTCACAAAACTATTTACTTTATCTTCAACTTTATCAATCTGTTTCAGACACGCTTCTACCGCTTCTTTCACAGTGATCTCTTTCGCTTTTATTTTTCTTCCAAGCTCAAGTGCTGTCATACTCAAGATATCCATTTACGTTCTCCTCCTATGCAAATGTTTTCGGTACTTTGTAGCTCTGCTCTTTCTGCTGCGGTGCATTTGACAGCATGGCCTCATGGTCGTCTCCGTTTTCCACCGTATCTTCACGGAACACATTATGGATCGGGAATACATGGGACATCGGCTCGATCCCCTCGGTATCCAGTTCATTTAAAGTATCTATATAATCCAGCATTGTTTCCATGTCGGATTTAGCCTGCTCTTTTTCTTCTTCGGAAAGCTCCAGCTTCGCCAGAATTCCAACATATTCGATTGTCTCGTCGGAAATTTTGTTTGCCATTTTCTGATTCTCCTTCACTTATTAAATTCTGATTTTATATCATTTTAGAAGCGTATCTTGTAGCCACACGTTCTTCCGTTAAGGCGTAAGTCTGCTCAAATCTCTCGGGAAGAGTGTGGTTTCCCTGACATTATCCTCTCCCAGAAGCTGCATAGTCAAACGTTCCATTCCAATACCAAGTCCTCCATGCGGTGGCATGCCGTGTTTAAAAGTATCCAGATATGTCTCCAGCCCCTCCTCGGTCATTCCACGTTTTTCCAGTTTTGCAAGAAGCATATCATAATCATGGATTCTCTGTCCTCCTGTCGTAATCTCAAGACCACGGAACAGGAGATCGAAGCTGAGCGTAAATCTCTCATCTTCCGGATCGTCCATCGCATAAAACGGGCGCTTCTTGGACGGATAATAGGTAACAAAAACAAAATCACTTCCCCATTCTTCTTTTGCATACTGTCCGATCAAATGCTCTTCCTCCGGCTCCAGATCGAACGGATTGCGGATACGGCGGTTATATTTTTCAGAGACAAGCTGCTTGACCTCATCGAAACGTACAGCCGGAATCTGATCTACATTCGGAAGTTCCACTCCCAGAATCTTCAGTTCCTTTGCATATTCTTTTTCCAGAAGCTTCATCGTATACTGAAGGAAACCTGTTTCCATTGCCATGATATCCTCAAAGCTGTCAATATACCCCATCTCAAAGTCCAAACTGGTGTATTCATTCAAATGCCGCTTCGTATTGTGCTTCTCCGCGCGGAATACCGGTCCGGTTTCAAATACCCGGTCAAATACACCGACCATCATCTGTTTATAGAGCTGTGGGCTCTGCTCCAGAACTGCCGGTCTGTGGAAATAATCCAACCGGAACAAGTTCGAACCTCCCTCTGCTCCTTTTGCTCCGATCTTCGGAGTATGAATTTCGGTAAACCCTTGTTTATACAAAAATTCGCGGAAACCTCTTACGATTCCTTCCTGTATTTTAAATTTTGCCCGCTCTCTTACATTTCTCAGTGAAATAGAACGATAATTCAGCTTTGCCTCCAGAGATGTATTCAGTTTCCATTTGGAAACCTGAAGTGGTAACGGCTCTTTGGGTGTACTCAGAATACGAATCTCTTCCATCTTAAGTTCTACACCATTCGGTGCCTTCTCGGATGCCTGAAGCGTTCCGGTCACTTCCACTGTAGCTGCTTCACGGATTTCTTTTAAATCAAAATCAGAACTTCCCTCCTCATAGACACATTGAAGAAGCCCGTCTCTTTTTCTCAATACAACGAATGCAACGGTTCCCATATCACGTACCGTATGAACTGCGCCATTTACACGAACCTTTTTCCCCAGCATATCTTCTTCCAGAAGCTGTCCGAGCTCCAGTGTTTCTTTTTCTTTTACACCTGTCATAAATTCCATGGTTTAAATCCTCCTCAATCACTTTTCTTGCCGTCCTGGCGATATTCCGGATCCTTTTTCCTGATTTTGCATATAAAAAGTCCCGGAATACAATGTATTCCGGGACGGATATCCATATCCGCGGTACCACCCGCATTAACTTCCCTCCTTGGAAGCCCAACTTCATGTGCGTAACGTGCACTTACGTACTGACTTACTGAAATTCTTTTTATATGAAGCCTTTTCTCCATTCACTGATCATTCCGCATTCAGCCAGTCTGCTCCGGAGTGTTCCCTTCGCCTCATTCCTCAAACAGCGCTCTCAGTCGGTGACGCCGTATTCCTGTCAAGTTCCAGAAGCAAGAGTCTCTTTCATCGCATTGCAAAATAAATTTTTTCAAATAATATCACAATCATTTTCATTTTTCAAGGGTATTTTTCAAAAAAACCGAGTTTTCTCTATTTTTCACTCTTATTTTGTATGTCTGTCCACATATTTATTTTCTGTCTTGGAATACACAATCCGCTGTTCCTTGTACAGACTATAATATCCTGACACCAGATAGCTCACAGCCACTACGCTACAGTAAAATGGCATTCCAGTAAATCCAAACATTTCAAAAGCAATCAGCATAGAACTGATCGGGCTATTTGTAACAGCGCAGAATACGCCGACCATTCCACACGCCGCACAGATATCCGGAGGAAGTGCAAGAAGTGCCGACATGGCCGATCCCAGAGTCGCACCGATGAATAACGACGGAACGATCTCACCGCCCTTAAATCCCACACATAGAGTCAGACAGGTAAAGATCATTTTCAGAAGGAATTTCTCCGGTGATACGCCCCCCTTAAAGCTTGCCTGGATCACGCCTCCACCAAGTCCAAGATAGTCCTCTGTTCCCAAAAGGAACCGAAGTGCAATGACCGCTGCCGCACCTGCCACGATTCTCAGATAAGGATTCGCAAACCATTCTTTAAATTTGTGTTCGCAGGTATGGAGCATGACACAAAACAGAACTCCGGCCAAGGCAAACGCAATCGCAAGAATGAGAAATTTGAGGGTCTGAAAACTATAAAAATCAGGTACATCTTCGACGGGATATGGATGTGCCAGCGTCCTTACTTTGAAGAGGAGTGCAACATACTGAGCCGTAAATGATGCAAACATACAGGGAACCAGTGCTGAGTAATACATAATCCCCACACTCACAACTTCCATCGGGAAGATTGCGGCTGCCATCGGCGTACCGAATAATGCCGCAAAAGCCGCACTCATGCCCGAAAGGATGATGATCTTTTCATCACTTTCATTCAAGTGAAGACGCCTTCCGATCCAGCCGCCCACACTGGCGCCGAACTGAAGAGCCGCTCCTTCTCGTCCGGAAGACCCTCCGAAAAAATGTGTGATTACCGTTGAAATCAAAATCAACGGCGCAACACGGATCGGTACATCTTCATCCTGCGAACGGATAACGGAAAGTACCAGATTTGTTCCGGTGTTTTTCTCTTCTCCGGCCTTTTTATACAGCCACACGATCAAAAGTCCTCCAAGTGGCAGGCCGAAGATCACCCAGAAATGCGCCATCCGAAATGCGGTCGCCCATGAAACTGCGTAGGAAAAGATACTGGCGATCGTTCCCACCACTCCTCCGGTCACGAGCGACATCAGTATCCATTTTACAAGAACTGTCAGCTGGTTTTTCCAGATTTCCAGCATTTCATTCATTTTTTCTCCCATGTTTATCTCTCCCTCTTCCTTTGTAACAGTCCATTCACTATAATTATTAAGTATACTCTTTTTATTGGGCTACTGCAAATCTGTTTTATCCTGTTTTACCCTTTTCTATTCTTTCTCCCCCTGATTCACCAGCAGCCAATTGGCCCTGAAGCTTCGCATCAGATTCCAGTATCCGAACCCTCTTATCCCCTTTTCTCTGACAAGCTCCATTTTAGCACGAATACTGCGCACATCTTCGAACCATACCTCATGCTGTTTTCCTCCGGACCAGTATGTGAAATACGGACTTTGGACCTTTTCGTCATATTGAATCTCAGCCCCATTTTCCGAAGCAATACGTACCGCTTCCACATTTCCAATCAGTTCCGCCCGTGTTTCACCACGCTTATAAGGGTGTTCCCAGTCGTACCCATAGTTCGGAATCCCCATCATGATCTTCTCACGCGGAATCTCTGTGACTGCATACTCCACAACTTCCCGCACTTTGTTTAAAGGTGCAACCGCCATTGGCGGACCATACATGTATCCCCATTCATACGTCATGAGAAAAACCGTATCCGCTGCCGCCCCAAGACGTCTGTAATCCATACCTTCATAGAGCAGTCCTTTCTGGTCAGCAGATGTTTTAGGGGCAAGCGCAACAGAAACGGAATATCCGTTTTCCGCCATTACATTTTGCAGATGTTCCACGAACTTAACATATCCTTCTTTATCTTCCGGCAGAATATATTCAAAGTCAACATCCACTCCTGCATATCCTTTTTCCTGCACGACAACCAGAATGTTTGCAATCAATGTGTTCTGCATTTCTGCATTTTCAGTCACAATCTTGATCAGCTGATTGTTGAAAACTCCCGCTTCCGAAAAGGGAGTCAGCACCAGAAACGGCTGAACCCCGAATTTTTTTGTCTCTCTTAGGATCCAGTCTTCTTTCACTTGCGGCGGCACCAGCTCTCCATCTTCTGTAAATCCATATGAAAATATCATAATTTCATCTATATATAATAATGTTTCTCTCAGGATATATCCTGCCACATACGGGTACACATATCCGCTGACCTTTTTTTCCGGACTGTTCTGGTCCTCATATGAGATAATCAACTGCTGACCTGTGATCAGATAGGTTCGATCCAACAGGTACGGATTATTTCTATACAGCTGCTTTTCACTGATCTGATACATGGAGGCAATCGTTCCGGTCGTCTCTCCCGCCCTTACGGTATGTATGATCTCCGGATAAAGAATCAGAAGTGCCTGCCCCGGCACCAGATATTCCTGACCGGCTGTCTGGTTATCATACGCAAGTCTCGCCGGAGACACCCCATATCTTTGTGCGATTCTGTAAATCGTATCCTGTGGCTTTACTACATAAATTTCCATACTCTTTTTCCTGAATGCTCTCTGTTTCCTTTGATTTTATGCAGGAAACATGATATACTATACCCAGTTACACGTTCTGATTGCAAAGGGTTGAACCTGAGCAAAAAGGCGCATTTATCCGAATTATTTCATACATTTTCATTTCTTTATTCTGACAACATTTTTGAGGAAATTCTTTCTGTCTTTATCGCCAAACGTGTACAATTTATAGCATCGTCACACATTTGTCTCGAGAAAGGAGGTTTTACTCATATGTCTGAAGCAGACTCACGAATCGCTCTGATCGGAATTATTGTTTCCAGCCACGAATCCGTAGAACAACTGAACGCACTTTTAAGCGAATACGGTTCCTACATTGTCGGAAGAATGGGCATTCCCTATCGGGAAAAAAATATTTCCATTATCAGCATCGCCATGGATGCACCGAATGATATCATCAGCGCACTTTCCGGAAAGATCGGAATGCTGCCCGGCATCAGTACAAAGACAATTTATGCAAAAACAAAATAACCGGAGAACCATTCATGAGAGAACTCATTACAAAATTAGAAGAAACCGGGAATCTGAACCAAACCGAATGGATCGCTTTGATCAATGGCCGTACCCCAAAGCTTGCAGAGTTTCTATTTGAGCGGGCACGGGCTGTACGCCATCAGTATTATGGTCATGATGTATATATCCGGGGACTGATTGAATTTACCAATTACTGCAGAAATGACTGTTATTACTGCGGAATTCGCTGCAGCAATGCTTCTGTTGCCCGGTATCGTCTTACCGAAGACGAAATACTGGATTGCTGTCAGACCGGTTACCGTCTTGGTTTTCGTACCTTTGTCCTGCAGGGAGGCGAAGATGCATGGTTCACGGACAAGCGGATGGCCGTACTCATCCGGGCAATCAAAACTCGTTTTCCGGACTGTGCGCTCACACTCTCCATTGGTGAAAAATCCCGAGAGAGCTACAAGCTGTTCCATGACATGGGTGCAGACCGCTATCTGCTCCGTCATGAAACCTACAATGCCAATCATTACCGGATGCTCCATCCCGCCTCATTGTCCGCCATTCGCAGACAAAAGTGTCTTTTCGCACTGCAGGAAACAGGTTATCAGGTAGGGAGTGGTTTCATGGTCGGCTCACCGGGGCAGACTGCCGAATACCTGGCCGAGGATATGTTGTTTCTAAAGCAACTGAATCCTCATATGGTTGGGATTGGACCGTTTATTCCCCATCATGCCACACCATTCGCCATGGAGAAAGCCGGCACTCTTGAGCTCACTTTATTTATGCTCGGACTGCTCCGGCTGATGCTGCCAAAGACACTTCTGCCGTCTACAACAGCACTCGCAACCATCCATCCGGAGGGCAGAAAAATGGGGATTCTCGCGGGTGCCAATGTTGTGATGCCGAATCTGTCACCGCAGGAGAACCGAAAGAATTACAGTCTATATGATAACAAACGCTGCATGGGGGATGAAGCAGCAGAAGGCCTTGCCATTTTGACACAGGAAATGGAAGAAATCGGCTATCATATCGTGACCACAAGAGGCGATTCCCTGGTCACGATCCAGGATCATAATCAGGAATTAAATTTAAAAGATTTCACAGGAGGAAACGAAAATGTATAATCCAGCATCAAAAAAAGCAGATGAATTTATTAGCCATGAGGAAATTATGGAGACACTCCAGTACGCTGATGAAAATAAAAACAATCTTGAATTAATCGACCGGATCATAGAGAAGGCGAAGCTTCGCAAGGGGCTTTCCCACCGGGAAGCATCCGTTCTTCTCGCCTGCGAGAATGATGAGAAGAACCAGGAAATCTACCATCTCGCCGAGCAAATAAAGAAAGATTTTTATGGCAATCGAATTGTTATGTTTGCTCCGCTCTATCTTTCCAACTACTGTATTAACGGATGTACCTATTGCCCTTATCACATGAAAAACAAACATATTCCACGTAAAAAACTGACACAGGACGAAATCCGTAAGGAAGTTATCGCGCTTCAGGATATGGGACACAAACGGCTGGCGCTGGAGGCCGGTGAAGATCCGAAGAACAATCCAATCGAATATATTCTGGAAAGTATCAAGACGATTTACAGTATTAAGCACAAAAACGGAGCGATCCGCCGCGTCAATGTAAATATTGCCGCCACGACAGTTGAAAACTACCGCAAACTTAAGGAAGCAGGAATCGGAACCTACATCCTGTTCCAGGAAACCTATCATAAAGAAAGCTATCTGGAGCTTCATCCGACAGGGCCGAAACATGATTACGATTATCACACAGAAGCTATGGATCGCGCCATGGAAGGAGGCATTGATGATGTAGGGCTCGGCGTGCTGTTCGGTCTCGATAAATATCGTTACGAATTTGCGGGTCTTCTGATGCATGCAGAACATCTGGAAGCGGTCTTCGGAGTCGGCCCGCATACCATCAGTGTTCCTCGTCTGAGAAACGCAGATGACATTGATGCTTCTGCATTCACTAACGGAATCGATGATGATACCTTCGCCAAGATCGTAGCCTGCATCCGCATCGCAGTTCCATACACCGGCATGATCGTATCCACCCGCGAGAGCCAGAAATGTCGTGAGCGCGTACTGCATCTTGGCATTTCCCAGATCAGCGGCGGTTCCAAGACCAGCGTCGGCGGCTATGCCGAACCGGAGCCGGACGAAGAGTCTTCCGCGCAGTTTGATGTCAGCGATACACGTACACTCGACCAGGTCGTGAAGTGGCTGATGGACATGGATTATATTCCGAGCTTCTGCACCGCCTGCTATCGAGAAGGCCGTACCGGCGACCGCTTCATGTCACTCTGCAAAAGCCAGCAGATTCAGAACTGCTGCCATCCGAATGCTCTGATGACCTTAAAAGAATATCTGGTAGACTACGCTTCACCTGAAACCAAAGCAGTCGGTGATGCAATCCTTCAAAAAGAGCTGGCAAATATTCCAAACGACAAAGTTCGCGCCAAAGTGATCGAACATCTGGAAGCAATTGAAAACGGAACAGGAAATGACTTTAGATTCTAATTGAAATCGAAAATAAGGAGGCTATTATGGGATTAAATACAACTCCTTCAGCTGAGCGGATCCATATCGGGATCTTCGGAAAACGAAATGCAGGGAAATCCAGCCTGATCAACGCAATAACCGGTCAGAGTCTGGCGATTGTCTCTGATATCGCCGGGACTACCACTGATCCGGTGCTGAAAGCCATGGAACTACTGCCTTTGGGCCCGGTTGTTATGATCGATACTCCCGGTCTTGATGACGAAGGTGAACTGGGCCAGCTTCGTATCCAGAAATCTTATCAGATTCTGAACAAAACAGATATTGCTGTTCTGGTTACAGATGCGTCCTTTCCAATGACTGCCGAAGATATTGCAATTCTGAGGCGGATACGGGAAAAAGGAATTCCATACGTGGTTGCAAGAAACAAAATAGACACGATAGAAACTTTAAGTTCATCAGAATTCATCAAAGCGATTGCTGACACTCCGATTCCTGACGGGTGGCTGACCGAACAGAACTGTATCTCTGTCAGTGCAGCTACCGGCAAGAACATTTATGAGCTGAAGGAAATGATTGCAAAACAGGTGCCTGCCGAGAATATGACATTGAAAATTGTCGGCGATCTGTTAAAACCAAATGATGTTGTTGTTCTGGTGGTTCCGATTGATTCTGCAGCCCCCAAAGGAAGGTTGATTCTTCCTCAGCAGCAGACAATCCGTGACATTCTGGAAGCCGGTGCCGTCTCCGTTGTCACCAGGGAAACGGAGTTGAAAGAAACACTTGCTTCTCTAGGGAAGAAACCTCGCATGGTCATTACGGACAGTCAGGCATTTAAACAGGTATCGGCGGACACCCCGGAAAATATACATCTTACTTCATTTTCCATCCTGTTTGCAAGATACAAGGGCAATCTGGAATCCAATGTCCAAGGTGCCCGCATGCTGGAGCGTCTGAAAGATGGTGATAAAATACTGGTTTCTGAGGGCTGTACGCACCATCGGCAGTGCGAAGATATCGGTACGGTGAAACTACCGCGCTGGATCCGGAATTATACCGGCAAGGAACTGGAATTCGTTTTCACAAGCGGAACCGAATTTCCGGCCGATCTGTCCCCTTATGCTTTGATCGTCCATTGCGGTGGCTGTACACTCAGCGAGAGGGAAATGAAGTATCGTCTGAAATGTGCAGAGGATCAGCAAATTCCAATGACAAACTACGGCATCGCCATCGCCTATATGAATGGAATCCTGGACAGGAGCCTCGAGCCATTTCCGGATATCGTGTAAAAAAGGCATACCCTAACCTTGGATTCACCTGTCTAACGTATAAAAGTTTCGGATGACATGTTGTTATATACATTCTTCCGAAACTTTTTTATTCACAATATTCCTTCTACGAGAATCTCACAAAGGGATTTTCATATTTTGCGATTTCTCCCAGCCTTTCTTCGATTCTGAGAAGCTGATTATATTTTGCCACACGCTCAGATCGGCACGGTGCGCCAGTCTTAATCTGCCCTGTGTTAAAGGCAACAGCAAGATCCGCAATGAAGGGATCTTCAGTTTCCCCGGATCTGTGTGAAATAATTGCCTGATATCCCGACCTTTTTGCCATCTCAATCGCATCAACTGCCTCTGTCAAAGTACCAATCTGATTCACTTTAATAAGAATCGCATTGGCAATCTCTTTGAGGATTCCCGCATTCAGTCTTTTTACGTTTGTAACAAAAAGATCATCTCCTACAAGCTGCATCTCCAGCCCCAGCCTTGTAGTCAAAAGTTCCCAGCCTTCCCAATCTTCCTCGTCCAGTGCATCTTCGATTGAAAGGATCGGGAACCGATCAGCCAGTTCTTCAAAATACTCAATCATTTCCTCAGAAGAACGTTCCACACGATGTCCGTGCATTTTTCCTTCTCCTTCAAAAACATAACGTTTTCTCTTTTTGTCATATAACTCACTGGCCGCTGCGTCCAAAGCAATCACAATCTCTTCTTTTGGTTTATATCCGGCTTTGTCAATCGCCTCTATAATAAATTGCAGTGCATCACCGGCATCCGGAAGATTGGGCGCAAATCCACCTTCATCCCCGACCGATGTCTGATATCCCTGCTTATTTAGCAAAGATCTAAGCGCCTGATATATTTCCGAACACATCTGAAGTCCTTGTTCAAAACTATATGCTCCCACCGGCATGATCATAAATTCCTGGATGTCGATCGTATTATCTGCGTGGCGTCCCCCGTTCAGAATATTCATCATAGGCACCGGCATCTGTTTAGCACCCACTCCTCCAAGATAACGAAACAGCGGAATCCTTAAGGCCTTTGAAGCAGCCCTTGCCACCGCAAGTGATACCCCCAGCATTGCATTTGCGCCCAGATTAATCTTGTTATCTGTCCCATCCAGTTTCAAAAGGACCTGATCGATTCTCGCCTGTTCAAACACATTCATTCCTTCTACTTCACGGGCGATTCTGTCATTGACATGCTCCACAGCTTTCTTAACTCCAAGTCCC
The DNA here is from genome assembly GCF_052066395.1 of Bariatricus sp. HCP28S3_A4. NCBI lineage: Bacteria > Bacillati > Bacillota > Clostridia > Lachnospirales > Lachnospiraceae > Bariatricus > Bariatricus sp. HCP28S3_A4. The sequence goes on from NZ_JBQHSE010000007.1 coordinate 102,198, forward strand.
TGATATCTTCTCTGTCCGTCCCGCAGCTCGATTGCCTCATATTTTCCCGTTGATGCACCGGAAGGTACCGATGCCCTGCCGTGAAACTGTTCCCCTGCAAGTACTTCCACCTCAACAGTCGGATTCCCACGCGAATCCAGAATTTCTCTGGCGTATACATCCGTAATAGGTAAATACTGATCCATGTTTTTTTCCTCCTTTTGAAAGATAGTATATCCGCTGTGGATTCATCTCATGCCCGCATTTTATTCCCAGAAAATACCTGATTTTTCTTTGTTTTTATGTATAATTGTATACTTCATAAACTTGATTCAAAACAGTTGACTTTCAAAATTTGCCGCGTTACAATTCGTTTGGAATGAGCCGTAATGCTGATTTTACGCGGTCTTTCAAATATTATAATCTTGGGGAATGAGCAAATGGATAAGAGTTTTAAAAATTTTGCCATGATGACAGGCGCTACACTAATCATGGCAGTGGGGACCTATTTCTTTAAATTTACCAACAATTTCACTTTTGGCGGAATCACCGGTCTCGCTGTACTGGTCGCGAAAACCGGACTAATTTCAGCTGCCGATTTTTCTTTTATAACTAATATGCTGCTTCTGGTTCTGGGTGCAGTGATCCTCGGAAAACAATTTGTTGCGAAAACTGCCTATTGCAGTATTCTTCTTTCTGTTACGTTGTCACTGTTAGAAAGGGTCTATCCTATGTCACACCCCTTTACGGATGAACCGATGCTCGAAGTTATGTTCGCGATCGCACTGCCGGCATTCGGCTCAGCTATTCTCTTTAATATCGGTGCTTCAAGCGGAGGCACAGATATCATTGCAATGATCGTTAAGAAGTATTCCAGCATCAATATCGGCAAAGCTCTGATCGTTTCCGATATTGCCATAACAGTACTCGGTTTCTTTGTCTTTGGTATGAAAACCGGACTTTACTCCCTTTTCGGTCTTTCGATCCGGTCATTCCTGGTGGACAACTTTATCGAAAGTCTGAATCTTTCAAAATATTTTAACGTTGTCTGCGCTAAGCCGGATCCGATCTGCGATTTTATTGTCAATCAACTTCACCGCGGCGCAACAATCTGTGATGCGCGGGGTGCATTTTCTGGTTCAGAAAAATACATTATTCTTACTGCACTGAATCGCCAGCAGGCAATTAAACTGAGGAATTTTATCAAGAAAGAAGATCCATCTGCATTTATCCTGATTTCCAATACCAGTGAAATCATAGGAAAAGGCTTTCATGCCATTTAAAAATATGTTAGAATATAGATGGGAAAGGTCAAAAGACCTGACGGGGGTTCCCACTAGAAATTTATAAAGAGGGTTGTTTTATGGAAAAAGCGACAGAAACAATTCCAGTGTCTTCCCATCCGACAACACTGGAGAAGCAATGGCTGAATGCAGTAAGTCCGGAAGATTTTATCCGCAACAATAAGAATTTCAATTCTTTGATGATGAAATATCGTTGTGCGATCCGGGAAATTCAGACAAAACTTGAAGTCCTGAATGATGAATTTTCCGTTGCAAATCAGAGAAATCCGATTTCTTCTATTAAATCCCGCATCAAAACTCCGGCAAGTATCTATGAAAAGCTGCGTCGGAAAAACCTTCCGTTTACGGAAGAAAGCATCGTGAAAAATCTGGATGATGTTGCCGGTATTCGAGTGATTTGTCCATTCATCGGCGATATTTATACGATGGCCAATCTGATTTCATCACAGGATGATATCACAGTTCTTAAGATCAAGGACTACATACAAAAGCCAAAGGATAACGGTTACCGAAGCTACCACATGATCGTGGAGATCCCGGTGTTCTTCTCAGAAGGAAAGGCTGCAATGCGTGCTGAGATTCAGATCCGTACCATTGGAATGGATTTCTGGGCAAGTCTCGATCACCAGCTTCACTACAAAAAGGATATCAGTTCTTTGGTAGATATCGCCTCCATTGAGGACGAACTGCGCAGATGTGCAGAGACTGTCAATCTGACAGACCGGCATATGGAAGAGATCAAGGATTTAATTGGCGATGTCAAAGACATTTAAGCACACATTTTCCATGGAAAAAGGCACTCCTCTACGGAATGCCTTTTTCTCAGATTACTATTATGATCCAAAATTCTTATCGATCAACCTACAATACTCCATATAAACCGGTTCCCCCTCAAACTGTTCTTTCAGCGCATCTCGAATTCCCTTATAATACCATCCGATCATCTGCTTGTCTTTCATACGAAACCTGTTCCATAGTTCCTCACCACAGAGCGGATAATCCCTGTCAATATCACGCATATTGGAGAGCTTGTCCGCAAGTCCGATCATCTGAACTTCTCTCGGAGCTGTTCGGATACGCTCAATCGTTGCTCCCTTTCTTTCTTCCCAGGAACGGGATTTGTCCTCACTCTCCTGTGCTACAAAAAATGCAACTCGGGCCGAAAACATCTCCGCAATCTTCTCCACCGTTACATCCTTGCAGTCTTCAACCGTATCATGCAAAATTGCTGCACTGATAACCTCTTCATCGCGCGTCATAGACGAAACGATATCCCCCACTTCGATCGGATGCACGATATACGGGCGTTTCGTCCCCTTTCGAAACTGCCCGTCATGTACTTTCGTTGCGAATTCAATGGCTCTGTCTACCATATTCTCCTCCTCGCATATCACAATATTACGATCTTTTCTTTATCATATCATCTTGCACTTTAAATAACAAGAAATAACGTGTATAATTATAATAACCTTTTTTTATAAATGTTACAAAGGAGCGCTAATTTATGACCAAAAAAACTGTTCTTGTAACCGGTGCTTCACGTGGAATCGGCAGAGCATGTGCACTCCGATTTGCCGCCGGTGGATATCATGTTTTCTTAAATTGCCGAAAATCATGGAAAGCTCTTCATCAGGTACGTGCCCAAATCGAAGAGATGCCTTATGGTTCCTGTGAAATTGTAACCGGAGATGTCGGAAATCCCGACGATGTCAAAGGAATCTTCGATGCCGTCTCCCTGTCCTGCGACGGTCTTGATGTTCTGATCAACAATGCCGGAATTGCTTACATGGGATTGCTTTCTGATATGACAAACGAAGAATGGAATCACATGATTCAGACAGACCTTTCTTCTGTATTCTATTGCTGCCGTGGCGCACTTCCGCATATGATCTCAGTGAAGCATGGACGTATCATCAATATTTCCTCCATGTGGGGAACCGTTGGTGCATCATGCGAAGCCGCCTATTCTGCCGCGAAATCAGGTGTAAACGGTCTGACCCGAGCACTTGCAAAGGAACTCGCACCGAGCAACATTCAGGTCAATGCCATTGCCTGCGGTGCAATTGACACTTCCATGAATGATCTTTTAAGCGAAGAAGAAAAGCTTGCATTTGCTGAGGAAATTCCCGCCGGACGTTTTGGCTCTCCGGAAGAAGTGGCTCAGCTCGCATGGGATATTGCCCACGCACCGGAATACATGACCGGCCAGATCATCGGTCTGGACGGCGGATATATCTAAAAGATCTGCATATGTAAAACGGGTTGAAACACCAATCGTGTTCACAACCCGTTTTATCTTATCATCATTTATTCCATATCCAGTTCAATCGGACAATGATCTGATCCAAAAACATCAGTCAATATCTTTGCATCCCTAAGCCGCTCTTTCAGGCAATCCGATACACAAAAATAATCAATACGCCATCCTGCATTCTTCTCTCTTGCTTTAAACCGGTAGGACCACCAGGAATAAATTCCCTCCACCTCCGGATAAAAATAACGGAATGTATCTACAAAACCATTCTCAAGAAGTGCTGAAAATTTTGCTCTTTCCTCATCCGTAAAGCCGGCATTTTTCCGGTTTGTCTTCGGATTTTTCAAATCAATCTCCTGATGCGCCACGTTCAAGTCTCCGCAAAACACAACCGGCTTCTTCTCTTCCAGTTTCTTCAGATATGTTAGAAAAGCGTCCTCCCACTCCATTCGATAGGGGAGTCTCGCTAGCTCATTCTGAGAATTCGGCGTGTACACAGTTATAAAATAATAATCCTCAAATTCCAGTGTAATAACACGTCCTTCCTGATCGTGTTTCTCAATTCCAATTCCGTAAGAGACGCTGATCGGCTCTTTTTTCGTAAAAACAGCTGTCCCCGAATACCCTTTGCGCATAGCATAATTCCAATACTGATGATATCCCGGCAGTTCCAACTCCAGCTGTCCTTCCTGCATCTTCGTTTCCTGAAGGCAGAAGATATCCGCATCTGCCTCCTTAAAAAAATCCATGAACCCCTTCTGTACGCATGCACGGATTCCATTCACATTCCAAGAGATAAATTTCATTACTGTCTCCTCTTCCCTTTTTCCTCAGTTTTCCACGCAAATTCTCCCTGAGAATTTTTATTATAAATAACGAGTAATCCTTTCAGAAGGAGCTCATCATCCAGTATAATCTTTTTTCTGCAATGCGGAACGATCTTCTTTGCAAGTCCTCCCGTTGCAATGACCGTTGCAGGCTGCCCGAGTTCCTCTTCCAGTCGTTCAATGATACCGTCCATACATGCGGCATTGGAATAGATCACACCACTTTTCATACACTCCACTGTATTTTTTCCAATGATCCGTTTCGGAGCTTCCAGACTGATTCCACTGAGCTGTGATGCATTTGCAGTCAACGCATTTAATGATGTATAAATTCCGGGGTAGATCATACCCCCGATATAATTCTTATTCGAATCCACAACACAGACCGTGTTCGCCGTTCCAAGATCGAAAATAATCAGCGGCGGCTCATACCCGTCTATTCCGGCAACCGCATCCGCGACGAGGTCACTTCCAAGCTGAGCCGGATTGTCCATCATAATATTGAGTCCTGTTTTTACTCCAGGACCAACGACCAATGTTTTTTTCTTGAGAATCTTTTCTGTTGCTTCTTTAACTACATTTGTTATCTGGGGCACAACGGAACTGACAATAGCGCCTTCCAGCTTCCTTGCATCAATTCCATGAAGATCCAGAACCATCTTGATATCAATCGCATATTCCAGCTCCATCTTCGTCTTGATTGTAGAAAGTCTCTCAATAAAATATGTCTTATTGTTGTCAATACATCCCAGAACAATATTTGTATTTCCAATATCTATTGCAAGAATCATTTTTGTGTATCCCCTTTACTATCTTCCACTCTGTGTCTGAGAAGATGCCGTCAAGCGCATCAATACCTTTCCGATGACAGCGACAAGGACAGCAGCAGCAAGTGCCTCCGGAATTCCCGATGCAGTCACCGTTCCCATAATCAGCCCAAATACCGCCGTAACCGCTACTTCTTTCGCTTCAGCATACTGCTGCGCCAACAGGAAGTAGATACTCCCCATCACCATGATCGTATTTACCATAGATCCAGCAAATCCCGTAATGGCAAGAGCCACATATGTGTTTAATTTGATTTTTCTGAAAAGAATCCAAAGCCATCCTGCCGCAACACCGATCAAAATACGGCATCCGACAGAAATCCAGAGTGCTTTAAGCACTCCTGCCAGATTCGAGGCAAGAAACGGTGAAAACGCAAACGACAGCAGTGTCGGTGCCATTGTATTGCTGATCAGCGAACAAATCCCGAAAACACCGCCCAGAATCGCTCCTGCAAGCGGTCCGAAAAGAATCGCCCCGATAATCACCGGTATATGTACGGTTGTTGCCTTTATAATAGGAAGCTGAATCATACCAAGCGGCGTATTTGCCAACACAATTATGATTGCAGCCATCAGTGCAACACTTACCATCCAACGAGTACCCTTTTTTTCTTTGTTGTTTTTCATTGTTTTCCTCCTGTTATTATTCTCATTTTGAGATACAATACATGATTTGTAACTGTTCAGAGCCAAGCAGATTTGTCAAAAAAGGGCTATGAATGCTTGCATTCGTGAGCACTTTTTTGTACAAATCTATTTGGCGGATACGCCACACTGAGGAAACACGAAGTGTTTTCGAGGTTGGCTCTGAACAGTTACCATGATTTTTATTTATGAATTCATCTGATCCAGAATCATATCCAGAATCCGCGCCGCCGTCTCTTCCTTACTCAGAAGAGGCAGTGCAGTCTCGTTTTCTCTGGTAATCAGAGTCATCCTGTTCGTGTCACCTTGAAAACCGGCTCCGGCATCCCTGAGATTGTTTGCCGCTATCATATCCAGATTTTTCTTTTCCAGTTTTGCTCTGGAATTCTCAACCATGTTCTCTGTTTCCATAGAAAATCCACACAGAAACTGTCCCGGTTTTTTATGTTCTCCAAGGTATTTCAGAATATCATCCGTTTTCTCCAGTTCCAGAACCATCTGCTCACCGGATTTCTTCATTTTTTGATCATTCACATACTTCGGGCGATAATCCGCAACCGCGGCCGCCTTGCAGACAATATCGGCATCTTCAGATTCTCTCCTGACTGCTTCAAACATCTCTTTTGCCGTCGTGACCGGAAGCACGTTCACAAACATCGGCTTTGGAATAGAAGTCGGTCCGCTCACCAGTGTGACATCAGCTCCTCTTGCGGCACAGACTTTCGCCACCGCATATCCCATCTTTCCTGAAGAATGGTTGGTGATATACCGTACCGGGTCAATGGCCTCCTGCGTCGGCCCTGCCGTAACAAGAACCTTCTTCCCAATCATATCCTTTTCCCATGCCAGCTCATGATAAATATATTCATAAAGTTCTTCCGGTTCTGGCATTTTCCCTATTCCACTCGTTCCACATGCAAGATGTCCCTCGGAAGGCTCGATCACTTCATATCCGTATTTTTTCAGGATCGCGAGATTATCCTGCACTACCGGATTCAGATACATCTCCGAATTCATCGCAGGCGCAATGAATTTCGGGCATCGTCGGCAAGCCATCACAGTCGTGGTCAACATATCATCTGCAATTCCGTGAGCCAGTTTCCCGATCACATTCGCAGTCGCCGGGGCAATCATTACCAAATCTGCCACACTGGCGAGTGCGACATGCTCCACGCTGTACTCGAAGTTCCGGTCAAATGTATCGATCAGACACTTATGCTTCGTCAAAGTCTCAAATACAATCGGATTGATGAAATTCGTTGCATTCCTCGTCATGAGTACCTGCACATCATACCCGTTCTTAACCAGCATACTTGCCAGCGACGCTGTCTTATACGCGGCGATTCCGCCCGTCACTCCAAGTACAACTGTCTTCTTTTGCTCCATCAAAGTGTACACTCCTTCGTCTGTTTACTTGTCCGCTTCCAGAACACATTATTCCAGAATTTTCTTCAGTTCCGCCATAAATGTATTTACATCTTTAAACTCTCTGTAAACAGATGCAAATCTGACGTAAGCAACCGCATCCAGTTCTTTCAGATGTCCCATCACGATCTCGCCGATCACACTGCTCGGAATTTCCTTCTCTTCCCGGCTGAAAATATCGGTCTCGATCGTGTCGATCGTCTTCTGGATCTCAGAAGTCGGCACCGGTCTCTTATAGCATGCCCTTAAAACACCGCCTTCAATCTTCGCACGGTCATACTGTTCCCTGGTATTGTCTTTCTTAATGATGATCAGCGGAATCGTCTCCACTTTCTCATACGTTGTAAACCTCTTGCTGCAGGCATCGCAGGAACGTCTTCTCCTGATCGATGTCCCGTCATCAGCCGGTCTTGAATCAATAACTCTGGTATCAATGTTACCACAATATGGACACTTCATCTTCTATCCTCCTGTCTCTTTCTCTCCCCACACACCCCGGAAAACGCTATGGTCCCGTGTGGCGACCTTTTCCTCAATATTAATAGTATAAATGTAGACTATTTTCTTGTCAAACAAAATTCCAGGAAATACTTACAGCCTGCTTTTCAGAATCTGCCATGCCTGTACAATGATTGCCGCATGGTCGCAGGCTATCTGATTTGTATCCATGACTTGGAAGTCTCTTTCCTGCACAATGTCCCCTTTTAAATCCTCTTCTACCACAGCCGTAAGTTCCAGTTCATATGCCTTATTCTCCAATCTGAGGAAATGGCTTCTTTTCCTCCCTCCGTCTTCTACATTTTCCCAGGCGCCGCTTTCACAGTAAATCTCGCACCACAGAGCCGCATCCGCATCATCTCCTGCATGCACCGTCACTTTGGTTTCCTCCACAACAGACATATATGCAGAGGTGATCACACGCGCTCGCGGATCCCGGTTCGCATTTCCATACACCGCGATCTGTTCCATGGGCAGGTCGTCCACACCGGTCTCCTCCATTAACTCCCGTTTTGCCGTATCTCTCAGATTCTCTCTGAGATTAATGAACCCTCCCGGGAGAGCCCACCATCCGATGCACGGATGATTCCCTCTCCTGATCATCAGAACCTTCCATACAGAATCCAGGTTCGGCCCTTTCGATTCCTCTCCCTTATCCGACCAGGAAAATACAACCGCATCCGTTGTCACACAGGGGTTCTTATATTTATATGGATCATATTCTTCCAGAAATTCTTCCAGATCCTGCCCCTTATCATTCTTCTTTCCGTTTCCCCTGAATGGGGCAATGTTCTCCAAAAATGCTGCCATTTTCAATTCCTCTCCTTCTTTTTCTTTTCTTATTTACACGTTTTTAAAAATTTCTCTTCGCAGATTTCTACCAGAATGATATCGGGCCCGATTCTGCAGATACATTCAAACGGAATAATATATTCCGCATCATATCCAAACAGCCCGCACACCTTCCCCGGTCCCGGCACTATGATAGCCTCCACTGTCCCGGAGCACTTATCCAGTATAATATCCGTCACACACCCCAGCCGTCTCCCATTACAGGTGTTGATTACTTCCTTCTCTCTCAGTTCGCAAAACCGGATCCGGTTTTCTTTGTCACATTTTTCTTTCACGGCACACACTCCGAACTCTTCTTATTGCCAGTATATGATGTTTCCCGGCTTCCGGACCTGATTCTTCCATGCTTTTTCTTGAAAACTGCAGATTTCATGCTATGATATAAGTATTAATTATCGGTACACTAGTATTTTACTACACATATACAATTATTTCATCATTTTTACATCAGGAGGACTTTACTATGGAAACCATTCATGTCAGTAAGATACATTTCACCTCCAAACCGGATTGTTCCAAACGCCTGGCGAAAGAAGAAAGGGTCTATGATTTTCTTGACAAACTGCAGATTCCCTATGAAGGTGTCGATCATGATATTGCCAACACCATTGAAGACTGCCGGGAAATCGAGAAGGAACTGCAGATCGGGGTATGCAAGAATTTATTTCTATGCAACCGCCAGAAAACAACTTTCTTTCTTTTGATGATGCCGGGTGACAAGCATTTTGAGACAAAAGTACTCTCACATCAGCTCGGTGTATCCCGCCTTTCCTTCGCGGAATCACGATACATGGAAGAATTTCTGGACATTACTCCGGGCAGCGTCAGCGTTCTCGGACTGATGAACGATGTCGAAGAGCAGGTCGATCTTCTGATTGATGAAGATTTACTGAAAGAAGAATATCTCGGATGCCATCCCTGCATCAACACTTCCAGTCTGAAGCTCCGAACCTCCGATATTCTTCAGAAATTCGTGAAAGCTACGGGACATTCTTATCATATAGTCGCATTATAAGGATTGCAATTTAATAAAAAAGATACTATAATTTTCACATACTCTAATTCAGAAAAACGAGGTATATTATATGAAGAAAAAAGTTGTCGTTGCACTGGGTCATCGTGCTCTCGGAAATACACTTCCGGAACAGAAGGCTGCAGTAAAAAAAGCTGCCGCATCGATTGCTGCTCTTGTTGAAGCAGGATACGATGTTGCAATCACACACAGCAATGCACCACAGGTAGGTATGATTCATACCGCCATGAATGAATTCGGCAAATCCCACGAAGATTTTACCCCTTCTCCGATGTCAGTCTGCTCCGCTATGTCTCAGGGATATATCGGATATGACCTGCAGAACGGCATCCGCGAAGAACTGATGAACCGGGGCATTTACCGCACCGTCAGTACAGTTTTGACTCAGGTCATTGTTGATCCTTATGATGAAGCTTTCTACACGCCAACCAAGGTACTCGGACGTATCATGGATGCAGAAGATGCTGCAATCGAGCGAAAGAAAGGAAATTATGTCGTTGAAGTTCCAGGTCAGGGCTTCCGGCGTGTCGTTGCTTCTCCTAATCCGGTAGAAGTAGTTGAAGCAGATGCCGTAAATGCGCTCCTGGATGCAGGCCAGATCGTAGTTGCCGGCGGCGGCGGTGGCATTCCGGTACTGAAACAGGGACACCATTTAAAAGGTGCCAGTGCTGTCATTGAAAAAGACCTGACTGCCGGACTTCTTGCAGAACAAATCGACGCAGATGAGCTGATCATTCTGACAAGCGTAGAGAAAGTATGCATCAATCGTGGTACCGATAAGGAAACGGAACTTGGCGTGATTTCTCTGGATGACGCAAAGAAATACATGGACGAGGGACATTTCGGTGTCTACAATATGCTTCCGAAATTCCAGGCCTCTGTTTCTTTCATCGAAAAAAGAGAGGGACGACGTGCGATCATCACTTCTATGGAAGCATTGAACGACGCATTAAAAGAACGTACCGGTACTGTGATCAAATAAAACACTCACGTATACATGACATTATAACAGGAGCGCGAAAACGGATTATTCATTTCCGTTTTCGCGCTCCTGTTCTTTTCATCGTTATCTTTTCAACCTATCCCTGCAGCTGAAGCAGCTTCCCTTTCAGCTCATTTTCAAGCCTCTGCATCTCCTGCTCCGCTTCATGACGTTTCTGGCGTCCCTCCTGCTGAATCTTCATCACTTCATCCAGCGTTGAAATCAGAGATTCATTTGTCGCTTTCAGGGTTTCCATATCAACAATTCCACGTTCGGATTCTTTTGCCGTATCAATCGTCGCCATCTTCAATTTCTCAGCGTTCTTTCTGAGAAGCTCATTTGTCATATCCGTCACTTCCCGCTGCGCAGCGGCTGCCTGAGCGGAATGTTCTACTCCAAGTGCGAGCACCATCTGACTCTTCCAAAGCGGAATCGTATTCACGATCGTAGATTGGATTTTCTCAACCATTAACGTGTCATTGCCCTGCACAAGGCGGATCTGCGGAGCAGTCTGAAGGGAAATCGTCCGAGTAAGTTCCAGATCATGGATCTTCTTCTCAAACCGTCCGCACATAGCCTCAAGATCTCTTGCCTCCTGCGCATCTTCCGCAAGTCCTGACATCTGTGCTTTCTGAACAAGCTCCTGCAGTTTCGTCGTGCGAACCTCCTGCAGCTTTTTCTTTCCCGCAAGGATGTACATGGTAAGCTCTTTAAAATACGTAAGATTCAGTTCATACATTTTATCCAGAATCGCAATGTCCTTTAGAAGTAAGACCTGATGATTCTCCAAAACTTTACAGATCTCATTGATATTCGTCTCTGCTTTCGCGTATTTCGCTTTCATGGACTGTATCTTATTGGACGTTTTCTTGAAAATTCCGAGAAATCCCTTTTCTTCCTCCTCGTCAAAGTTTCGAAGTTCCTTTACTACACCGGAAAGAAGATCCCCCACCTCTCCCAGATCTTTCGTCTTCACATTCTCCATTGCAGTCTCAGAAAAATCCGCCATCTTTTTCTGGGTTCCGGCGCCATACTGAAGAATCATCGTAGAATTCGTCAGATCGATCTGGCTTGCGAATTGATCGACTGTACGTCTCTCGTCGTCCGTTAAAATTGATTCATCCATAATTTCTTGTTTTTCAGGTGCCGGTACCGGTGTCTGCATTTCTTCTTTAAACGGCTCCAGCGTTAATTCCGGTGCCGGTGCAAATGTTTTGAATTCATCATTCATGTTCCTAAACCTCCATTTTCCTCTGCATTCTGCCTTGTCTATTTGCTATTTCCCGGATTTCCGTTTCCATTCTTCTTCTGTCAGCCCTTCCTGCGCAAGCATGGTATGCAAAACAGAAATGTCCGAAGACACATCCCATGCCGTATCCTGAAACAGGCTGTCCAACAGCTTCTCAAATGCAAGATTCAACGTATCAAGGGTCGCTTCGATCTCCTCTTTTGCTGTCTGTATGTTCTCTCCTCCTACCGGCTGACGGTCCATCTCTTCATATGCCTCCAGCAGCTTAACAGTCGTTGGAAGATAATATTCCATCAGCTTCCGGATATCTCCTACCGTCTCAGGATTTTGTTCTACACGATCGAAAATCCGATCCACGACCATCTCCATTCTGGAGATTTTAGCTGATATCTCCTCACCCGGAATCGCGTCATTGCACGCATGAATCTTCCGGATATATGCATCACCCTGCTCAATGATCTCACGTACCTCCGGAGTCAGACCTTCTCTGGCCTTTTCCGTTTCACGCTTTACCTGATCCTGCTTTTCCTTTTGCATCCGGGCTTCTTTCTCTTTCTGCTGTTCGCGATAAATCTCATCCCGCTCCTTCTCCCGCATCTGTTCTTCCAACTGCAAATACTGGTCATATGCCTGATCAGTCACCATCAGGCAAGTCTTCTGACCATCCAGATGTCCCTGACGGAACCATCCGCTTTCGATCATCTTCCGGAGATCCTTTGCCACATACTTTGCCGTTTTCCCCGTCTTTTCCGCAAGTTCTTTAATATCACAGTATTCTCTGTCCTGAAGGAAACTCATATATTTCTTAAACCTTCCAATTCGTTTCAAAATCGAGGTTCCGGCACCTGCCATCCCGCCAAATACCCCTGTAAAGACAAGTGAAACGATAAGCACCGCAAGCGCCTCACCCGGTTTGATCAGAAACAGTCCGGCAATTCCCAGAAGGAGTAAAATCCCGGAAATGACCGCAACCGGATACCCAAATGCACAAAGAAGAATTCCTCCTGCCTGTGCACCGGTCATCGATGCATAAAGAGCCGGCTGGTTTTTGGAACGACTCTCATATTTCATTGCATTGCTGTTCTGAGTCTCAAATGGCTGGCTCTGACGGCCATAATTATATTCAGTTCCCGCATTTCCGGCCCCATATTGATAATCTGTCCCGGCATTTCCACTTCCATATTGATATCCTGTCCCGGCATTTCCGGCACCATATTGATAATCTGCCCCGGCGTTTCCGGTCTCATAGCGATAATCGGCACCCTGATCATGATTCTGCCAGTCATTGCCGTAAGAGCCGCCTCCCTGCCAGTTTGGTCCAAAATCCCCGTTCATTCCATCCGGATTCTGCCATCCATGCCCGAAAGCTCCCCTGTTTCGTGCATTTCCCATATTCCGCATACTCCGTGCTGCCTCATTCAGCGCCTGATTAATCGTATTCGTGATCGTCTGATTCAGTCTGCGATAATCTCTGGAATCCACTGCGTCCTGCACCGTTCTGCGGATATCCTCGCCAAAGCGTTCCCAATCCTGATTGTTCATTGTCTTCTCCTGCCATTCTATTTCGTATATTTTATACGGTTGTCAATTCCATTTGAAATGATGTATTCATATACACTTTTCGGCACCAGATCGTTCCATTTCTCATCCGCCAGAATTCTCTGTCTCACCTGTGTACCGGTTATTCCTTTCTCACTCTCATTCCTGCGCCAAAGCACTTCTGCCGCATACCCCATACTTCTTAATACTTCTTCGTCCCTCTTCGTCTTTTCATCACAGATACTCAGAAAACACACCACATCTTTCGGTAAATACTGCTTCAAATACTCCGGACGTTCAATCGGAAATGGGATGATGTCAAATGCTTCTCTTGGAACTTTGAAATCGAGAAGGCAATCCCGTATCATTTCAAATCTTTCAAAATATGTCAAAGGGTTGGATGACTTCTTTCTTTCTTCATCCATCTCCGGGTCTTCCTGAATATAAGACTCATCGGGGCTCGATATCCCCACATAAAGCTTTCTGCAACGCATCTTTGCCGCCAGTATATATTCCAGATGCTTCAGATGTAAAATCTGAAATCTACCGTAAACTACCCCAATATCGATCATTGTTCTGCTCTCCCTCCATGCAGTTCTTTCTTTTGTATCTGCATCTTCCAGATTATTCATACATATAACTCATTATACTTCATTCTCAAATAATTGAAAATACCTTTGAACAGAAAAATAACCGTCAGTGGGACGGTTATTCCTCTTACCAAAATACTTTCTTTTATTCGACATTACTCGCCTGGGTCTACATTTGCAGCACATTGATGATCAACACGGGAGTTTGACAGTTAAACAATAGGAAAAGTACTTGCAGGCCGCATAAAACCTGCTTTTTTTGTGTCAACTTTTTGGTTTTATTGTATTGTATTTTATTGCAATGTATGGTATAATGTGGAAAAGGGGGTATTTCCTATGAGAGTTATTACATCCAAATCAAAAAATGCTGAATCCTTTTA